>DAOQRI010000055.1:0-10512 GCA_035355475.1 Rhodoferax sp.
CACTTGCGCGAGCAGCAAGTAGGCCTGTACCAGGCCGCGCCCCATGGAGCTGCCGTGGGCATTCTCTTCAGACGGCGGGTTCAGGGCCACATAAGTCTTGAGAGACGATTCGGCCGTTGTCAGATTGACGTCTTGCAGTTCCAGCGAGCCGCGCATCAGCCATGCGTCGGCGAAGTCTGGCTTCTCTTTGGTCAAGGCTTGTGCTTGCGCGTAGGCTTCGGCGAAGCGTTGCAAATTGACCAGGCTACGCGCATACGCCATGCGCACATCGGCGGTGGGTTTACGTGCCAGGTAGGTGCGCACCATCGCTTCCGCTGCGGGAGCTTTCGGGCCAATCAAAGCCGATGCCAGCAACAACGGTTCTTCGGCGCCAGCGTCCAGCGCCGCGCCGCGCTGTGCAGCGTCAAGTGCACCGGGTGCATCGTCAGCCTGCAACCGCAATGCACCGATCGCGGCCCATGCGCTGGGGCCGGTGGCACGATTGGCAAGTTCGCTGGCAAGCGCCTTTTCTATGACACTTGCCGCCAGTTTTTTGTCTGCCGCTCGCGAAAAATACCGTGGCAGCAAACCCATTGCCGCCGCCCGCTCGGCAGGGGCAAGACGGGCAAGCTCGCGCTTGACGGGTTCCTGTGTTTCCGCAATTTTGTTCATCCCCAGCAAAATCTGCAGCTGAAACCGGTTCGCCTGCATCGAGGATGGAAAGGCCTGTGCCCACGCGCGTGCGGCATCCAGAGCAGCTTCGCCACTGCGTGCGCGCAGCGCGATTTCTACAGCCCGTTCATATAGCAGCGGTGAATTGGCTTTGCGGGCGGCGTTCAACATGAGCGCATAGGCTGCGCCAGGCTCTCCCGAGCGCACCGACATTTCGCTGACCAGCAACTGGTAGAACAATTCTCCATCCAGACTGGAGTTGTTCGGGCCTTCCGCCGCGGGCGGAGGTGCGCCAAACGCGGCGCCGCAAATGCATGCGGCTGCCAGGGTTAGGGGGATAAGTCGGTTGGGTCGTGACATCAGACCATAATAATCCAACACCAAGAGACCTGTCGCCATGCCCGAACTGCCGGAAGTTGAAGTCACTCGACTGAGTTTTGCCGACCGCATCGCGGGCGCCCGGATTGTGTATGTGCGCATGGGCAAGCCGCTGCGGTGGCCCCTGCATATAGCGCCTGAAAGCCTGGTGGGTCGCAAGGTCATTGCGGTGCGACGGCGCGGAAAGTACCTGCTGCTGGATCTGGACGACGGCCTTTTGTTGATACACCTGGGGATGTCTGGGAGCCTGTCCTTTGCCATTTGCCCGTCGTCGGCTGGCAAGCACGACCATTTTGATCTGGAGACCACCCAAGGAGTATTGCGTTTGAACGACCCGCGCCGTTTTGGCGCGGCGGTATATGCACAAGACGAAAGTGACCCGGTTGCCCAAAAGCTGCTGGGTAGGCTGGGAATGGAACCGCTGGGCGCCGATTTCGACCCCCAGCTGTTTTATCAGGGGTTGATGCGACGCAAGGCACCCATCAAGCAGGTGTTGCTCGCAGGCGACGTGGTCGTAGGTGTTGGCAATATTTATGCATCCGAGGTGCTTTTCTTGGCGGGCATCCGGCCCACGTTGGCGGCATCGCGCTTGTCCCGACCACGGGCAGCCCGTTTGCACCAGGCGATTCGCGAGGTCTTGGCGCGCGCGGTCCAACAAGGGGGCAGCACCCTGCGAGACTTCACCAATGCACACGGCGAAGAAGGGCTTTTTCAGCTTGAGTCCAAGGTTTACGGACGCGCGGGGCAGCCTTGCAAGGTCTGTGCAACACCTGTGCGCACGATTCGCCAGGGCCAGCGATCCACTTTTTTCTGTCCTCAGTGCCAAAAACCCTGAGCGGGAACGGCGGGCGCGGTGCTATATTGGGCGGCTAGACGGGGGTACTCTTGACTACTTCATTTAACGAACAATTTGACCAGCTCGGCGCTTGGCGGCGGGAATTTGCGCTGCGGTTGAAGCTGCTTTCTGAGTGGATGAAGGACAACGAATTACTGGACGCGGCGGTGGAAGAGCGCTTGCGTCGGCTTGGCACGCAAGTGCGTTCTGACAAGGTAATGGTGGCCTTTGTGGCCGAGTTCTCTCGCGGCAAGTCCGAGATGATCAATGCCGTGTTTTTCGCCGGTTACGGTCGACGCATCATGCCTGCCAGCGCCGGGCGTACCACCATGTGCCCCACTGAAATGGGATACGACGCGGAAGTACCTCCCTGCCTGCGCCTGCTGCCCATTGAGAGCCGCCTGCAGCCCCAAGCGCTGATGGAATGGCGGATGGTGCCTGAAAAGTGGACCCGCATTGACCTCGATGTAAACAATCCGCAACAGTTGGCGTCGGCACTGGAAAAAGTGGCGGAAACCCGAAAGGTCACACAGGATGAAGCCCGTGCTTTGGGGTTCTGGCACAGCCAGGCGCCGGAAGACAACCCCATGGTGGATGCACAAGGCATGGTGGAAGTGCCCAAGTGGCGCCACGCGCTGATCAATATCGCCCATCCGTTGCTCAAGCAGGGGCTGGTCATTCTGGATACACCTGGCTTGAACGCCATTGGTGCCGAGCCGGAACTGACCGTCAGTTTGATTCCGCAAGCCCATGCGGTAGTGTTCATTTTGGGCGCCGATACCGGCGTGACCAAGTCGGATCTTGCCATTTGGCGTGAGCACCTGACGACCGAGACCGACACCGCTGAGACACGGCTGATTGTGTTGAACAAGATTGACACGCTGTGGGATGACCTCAGCACCCCGGCGCAAATTGAGGCACAGATCGATCGCCAGAAAGTCAGCACGGCCGAAATTTTGGGCGTTCCCCGTGAGCGCGTGATTGCCGTGTCCGCCCAAAAAGGTCTTGTAGCCAAGGTGACGGACGACGACGATCTGCTACGGCGCAGTTGCCTGCCCGTACTGGAAGAGGCGTTGGGCCGCGGCATGATGGGCAAGCGCCAGCGGATTCTGGGTAATGCGATGGCGGCGGGTATCACTGATTTGCGCACGGAGACGGGTCGCGCGATCAACATCCGCAAGCGTGATTTGACCGAGCAGATGATGGAGCTCAAGGGCTTGCAGGGCAAGAATGCAGCGGTGATCAAGCACATGCGTTCCCGCATCTCGCAGGAGCAGGCTGAGTTTGATCTGGGCGGCGCCAAGATTCACGCCGTGCGCTCGGTTCACTTGAAGTTGCTGCGCGAAGTATTTGGCATTCTGGGTTCAACGGCACTGAAAAAGGAAATGTCGCAGCTGAGTGGTCGGTTGCTGGAAAAGGGACTAAAACTTGGCGTCAAGCGGGCCTATGGCGAAACCTTTGACCGCTTGCGCGCCAATTTGCAGAAAGTGCAGACCCTGTGCGGCGAGATTCAGTCCATGTTGGCGGCCACTTTTCGCCAACTCAATGGCGAGTACGGTTTTTCCCTGCAGGCACCCACCGAGCCGCAAATGGCGCAGTACATAACCGATTTGGACGTGGTTGAGCGCAGCCACATCCAGTACCTGGGCATTGGCAATGCTTTCAAATTGGTACAGCCCGATTTTGCGGACCGCCTGGTGCGCGCGCTGTCGACCCGACTGCGAAGCATCCACGAAATGGCCTTGAGTGACGTTGAGTTGTGGAGTAAATCGGCTGCCGCGCAACTGGACGCCCAGTTGCGTGAGCGCCGCAGAAACTTCAGCCGCCGTATCGAAGCCATCGACCGCATCCAGCAGGCCGCCGGTGGGCTGGAAGACCGCATCCAGGATATTGACCAACAGGAAGCGGCGTTGAGCCAGGTTGAACTCAAATTGATTGAGTTGACGGACTACCTCATCGCGGCCAATCAACCGGTCAATGCCCCGGTCGACATCGAGTTCGCTTGAACCTGCCGTGTGAATCGGGCGCTTTTGCCGCCCGGGTTGTGGCGTGGCAACTGGTGCATGGACGCAACCACCTGCCGTGGCAAAACACACGCGACCCGTACCGCGTTTGGTTGTCAGAAATCATGCTGCAACAAACCCAGGTCGTCACCGTTGTGGGTTATTTCGAACGTTTCTTGGAGCGTTTCCCCAACGTGAATTCTCTGGCCCAAGCCAGCCTGGATGATGTGCTCGGTTTGTGGAGCGGTCTTGGCTACTACAGCCGCGCCCGCAACCTTCACCGCTGTGCCCAAGACGTGATGGCTTTGCACGGCGGCCTGTTTCCGACAACGGCCGAGGCACTGCAGACCCTGCCCGGCATTGGCCGCTCGACTGCCGCAGCCATCGCATCCCTGTGTTTTGACCAGCGGGTCGCGATACTGGACGCCAATGTCAAAAGAGTTGTCAGTCGGGTGGTTGGGTTTGACGCAGACCTTGCCCTCGCAACCAATGTGCGCGCGCTCTGGGATGCCGCGACATCGCTGCTGCCCAACGGCGCTGCGACATCGGCCATGCCACGCTACACCCAGGGCATGATGGACTTGGGCGCTACCGTTTGCCTTCCCAAAAAGCCTGCGTGCAGTGTGTGTCCGGTGCGCCCTGATTGCGTGGCGGGCGCTGAGGGTGATCCGCACCGCTACCCGGTTCGCACCCGCACGCTCAAGCGCAGCAGCGAATCCCAATGGATGCTGTGGGCGCAAACCGAAGAGGGTGCCGTGTGGTTGAGCAAACGACCCACCCCCGGTGTGTGGGCTGGCCTGCATTGCCTGCCCTTGTTTGCGAACGAGGACGATCTGCGGTCGGCGGTGCCGGCTGCCATGCGCCAACATCTGCAACCTGCTCCTGCATTCACCCATGTCTTGACGCACAAGGACCTGCATTTGCATCCCTGGCGGTTGACGCTGCCTGCAAAGGCATATCAGGCAGTGCAGTGGGATGCTGGCCAATGGATTGCGTCCGATGCATGGCCCACTCTGGGCCTGCCGGCACCGATCCGCAAACTATTGCAGGCCATGTCACCCGGCAGATGAAGAGGGTCAGACTGCGTCAATTTCCCGGTGGCGCTTCAGCGTGACCCAGGTTTCGGCGAAGCGCTGGGCCAAGCGCTCAACCAGATAGACAGACCGATGCTGGCCACCGGTACAGCCGATGGCAACCGTGACGTAACTACGGTGGTCGCGCGCCAGTGCATCGAGCCAACTTTCCAGAAAATCCGCAATTTGGTGCTGCATCCGTTCCACTTCAGGCTGCGCTTGCAAGAACTCCGCTACAGGCAAATCCCGCCCGGTAAGGGGCCTCAACTCCGGTTCGTAGTGCGGGTTGGGCAGCATGCGCACGTCAAACACGTAATCGGCGTCGGTGGGCACGCCACGCTTGAATGCGAAGGATTCGAACACCAAGGTCAACTGTGCCGCCGGGGCCGAAATCAGGGCCTTGATGTTGCCCTGCAATTGGGATGCCCGGATGATGCTGGTATCCATTACATGGGCCTGGCGACGCAAAACCATCAGCAGCTTACGCTCCAGTTCAATCGCGTCCACCAGGGCACGGCGTGCGTCCTGCTCACCAGGGCCGGGGTCGGTTTGGGATAACGGGTGCTTGCGCCGGGTCTCGGAGTAGCGTCGCACCAGGGTTTCGGTGTTGGCGTCCAGGAAAACCGATTTGATGGCAACGCCGCGCTTGCGCAGTGCGTCCAACTGTTGCGGCACCAGTGGCAGCGACGTTGCACTGCGCACGTCCATGGCGATGGCCACGCGGTGTGCCAGGTGCTGTTGTTCCAGCTCAACAAAGGGCAGCAGCAGCTCGGGCGGAAGGTTGTCCACGCAGTAAAAACCGGCGTCTTCCAGCGCGTGCAGGGCTACGGACTTGCCGGAGCCCGACATGCCGGTGATCAGCACGATCTCTATGGTGTGGGTGTCGTCCTGGGTCATCTCAGTTTCCGGCCTGAAGCATTTCCTTGGCGTGCGCAAGGGTGGTGCTGGAAAGCTTTTCGCCGCCCAGCATGCGGGCAATTTCGGCTACCCGTTGCTCGCCTCGCACCATCGACACGCTGCTTAACGTGGCGTTTGCTGCCAACTGTTTGGCCACAACAAGGTGATGATCGGCACAAGACGCTACCTGTGGCAAATGGGTGACTGCCAGCACCTGGCGGTCCGCGCCGAGCTGGTGCATGAGCCGTCCCACGGTTTCAGCCACGGCGCCGCCTACGCCAGAGTCCACTTCGTCGAAGATCAGGGTTTGCGCGGTACCTAGCTGGCTGGTGGTTACAGCGATAGCCAGCGCCATGCGCGACAACTCGCCACCCGAGGCCACTTTGCCGACCGGACGTGGCGTGCTGCCGGCGTGCCCGGCAACCAGAAAACTCACGTCTTCCAAGCCACTTTGCATGGCTTGTGCGCTGGTCTCCAGTTGCACCTGAAACTGCCCGCCCTGCATGCCCAAACCCTGCATCGCCTGGGTGATGGACTGTGCCAGCAGAGGCGCCGCCTTGGTGCGCGCTTTGGTCAGGATTTTTGCTTCGGCAAGATACGCGGCCTGCGTCTTCTTTTCGGTGGCTTGCAGGCCATCCAGATCGGACGCAGCGTCCAACTGGGCCAGCTCGGTTCGCCATGTCGCCAGCAACGCGGGCAAATCTGGCGCCGCGCGCTTGTAGCGCCGTGCCAGCGAAACCCACAGCGCCATGCGCTGGTCCAGCTCGGCCAGGCGCTCAGGGTCCAGCTCCACACGGCGCAAATAGCCGCGCAGGGTGTGCACTGCGTCTTCTGCCTGCGCCAGACTGGACGCCAGCACGTCCACCGGGTCCTTGAAATCACTTTCCAGATGGACCTGGCTCTGCAGCTGTTGTAAAGCGCTGTTCAATAACCGCAATGCGTTGCTGTCGTCGTCTTCCAGCACCTGCAGGGCGCTTTGCGCAGCATCCAATAAGGCTTGGCCGTTGGACAGGCGGCTGTGGCTGCTCTGGAGTTCGTCCCACTCATCGGTTTGGGGGTTGAGCTTTTCAAGCTCGCCAATCTGCCAGGCCAGCCGCTCGCGCTCGCGCTGCAGCGAGTCCTGAGCGCCCATCGCTTGGGTCAATGCGGCTTGCGCCTGGCGCCACTCCAGCCAGCGCGCGCCCACGGCGTCGGTAGACACCTTGGCGTACGCATCCAGCAGGCCGCGCACGGCCTCCGGTCGGGTCAGGCTCTGCCAGGCATGCTGGCCATGAATATCCATCAACTGCTCGCCCACCGTGCGCAGCTGCTGTGCAGTCGCCGGGCTGCCGTTGATCCAGGCTCGGCTTTTGCCTGCGACGTCTACCGTGCGACGCAAAAGCAGCGTGTCGCTGTCGTCAAAGCCACCATCTTGTAGCACGCCATGCACACTGTCGGGCGTGTCAAATTCGACACTCACTTCCGTGCGGCTGGCGCCTTCGCGGATCACGCCGGTGTCGGCCCGTGCGCCGGTCGCCAGCTGCAGCGCATCGATCAGGATGGACTTGCCCGCGCCCGTCTCTCCTGTTAACACCGTAAAGCCGGACTCAAGGTCCAATTCCAACTCGCTAACGATCACGAAGTCCCGCAGGACGATGCGCCTTAAAGCCATCAGGCCACTCCCTCATTCCAATGCAGCTTCTGGCGCAAGGTGTCGAAATAGGTCCAGCCTTTGGGGTGGAGGAAGCGCACCTGGTACTGCGAACGGGTCACCACGATGCGGTCCCCGTGCATCAGTGATGCCAGTGACTGCATGTCAAAGTTGGCGCTGGCATCCCGGCCAGCTACTATTTCGATAGCTACCTCTGAAGCATTGGCGAGGACGATCGGCCTATTTGATAGAGTATGTGGTGCAATGGGCACCAGCACCCAACCCGGAATGGACGGGTGCATCAACGGGCCGCCCGCGGACAGCGAGTACGCGGTAGAGCCGGTGGGCGTGGCGATGATCAGGCCGTCGGCGCGCTGGTTGGCCACAAAGTGGCCGTCCACCTCAACGCGCAGTTCCACCATGCCAGCGGTGGCGCCACGGTTGACCACCACATCGTTCATTGCCTGCGCAGAAAAAACGCAGTGCCCGTCACGCATGACGCGCGCCTGCATCAGGCTGCGGTGGTCTTCTTCGTAGACACCGGCCAACATGGGCTTCAACGTGGCCTGAAAGCCGTCCAGTGGAATGTCGGTGATGAAACCCAGCCGCCCCTGGTTGATGCCGATCAACGGCACGCCGTACTGTGCCAACTGGCGGCCAATGCCCAACATGGTGCCATCGCCCCCCACCACCACGCACACATCGGCAGTGTTGCCGATGCCGGGTACATCGGTGGTGGCATAGTCATTCAGGCCCATGTTGGCGGCGGTTTCCGCTTCCACCGTCACCTCACAACCCTGGTCCATGAGAAAGTGCGCGATCCGCTCGAGCGCCTGGCGCGATGAGGCACCGGCGGCTCCGCTGGAGACAGCCTGGTATTTGCCGATGAGAGCGACGTTTCGGAAGTGGGTCTGCATCCGCAAATTACATCACTAAAATGTGCCGATGCTCGACGATCGCTCCAAGTTGTTATTGAAAGCGCTGGTAGAACGCTACATCGCTGACGGCCAGCCCATTGGCAGCCGGACGCTGTCCAAGGCGTCGGGCCTTGAACTGTCACCGGCCACCATCCGCAATGTGATGTCGGACCTGGAGGAACTGGGCCTCATCGTCAGCCCGCATACCTCGGCCGGTCGCATCCCGACGGCGCGTGGTTACCGCCTGTTTGTGGACACCATGCTGACTGTGCACCCCAGCCAATATGGCTCGCACAGTCTGGCGCCGGACCAGCCGCAAAAGGTGATCTCCAACGCGGCCAACCTGCTCTCCAATCTGTCTCAGTTTGTGGGTGTGGTAATAGCACCCAAGCGCACGTCGGTGTTTCGGCACATCGAATTCTTGCGCCTCTCCGAACGCCGGGTGCTGGTCATCATCGTATCGCCGGATGGCGATGTGCAAAACCGCGTGATCTTTACCGAGATTGATTACTCGCAGGCACAACTGGTGGAGACGGCCAATTTCCTCAACAGCCATTACGTGGGCATGGACATCGACAACGTGCGTGAGCGCCTTCAGGGCGAAGTGGAGTCGCTGCGCTCGGAGATCGCCACGCTGATGCAGGCGGCGGTGACGGTCAGCTCGGAGGCGATTACCGAATCGCAGGACGAAGTCATCATCTCGGGCGAGCGCAACCTGCTGTCGGTGACTGATTTTTCCAGCGACATGGGCCATCTGCGCCGCGCATTCGAGTTGTTTGAACAAAAAGCCCAGCTCATGCGCCTGATGGATATCGCTGGTCAAGCTGAAGGCGTACGTATCTTCATTGGTGGAGAAAGCCAGGTGGTGCCGTTTGAAGACCTGTCCATCGTTACCAGCCCTTACGAGGTGGATGGCAAAGTGGTCGGCACCCTGGGTGTGATCGGGCCCACGCGCATGGCATACGATCGCATGATCCAGATCGTGGACATCACCTCCAAATTGGTGAGCAACGCGCTGAGCCACCACAAGTAGCCCGGGCCAAGGCCATTACAATCCTCGCTGGTTCGGGGCGTTAGCTCAGTTGGTTAGAGCAGAGGACTCATAATCCTTTGGTCGAGTGTTCAAGTCACTCACGCCCTACCATTTAATCCCGCGTCAGATATAGAAAGCCTGCTATTCAAAAGATAGCGGGCTTTTTTGTTTTTGGTGAATTTCTGCCACTTACAGACTGTTTGCAGACTTTGGTACATGGTTTCGGTCAATTCACCCCCTCAACCGCACCAAATCTTTAGGCGGGCGCGCCATCAGCCGTAAGCTGTACGACTCCCCTCGAGGCTGTGCCCGGTACACCGCCAGCACATCAGCGCCAGCATGCACAACAGCGAAGTCCAAGTAATGCGGCTCGCCATCATCCCGGGCTGGCCCGATAGGGGTGGGGTGGGGTGGGTGGGACAAGGAAAAATACTACCCCATCCGAGGGCTCACTATGCGATCTTGATGGAAACCCAATTCTTGAAAATGCTGTTCGGGGACTGAGCACGATCCATCACACAACATAATGTCGATTCATGGGAGCATTTAGTAACTTTTTGGCCAGTCTCGACGCCGATGCCGCTAAGCGCGGCAAGCAGTTTGAGGTCTTCGTCAAATGGTTCTTGCTAAACGACCCGGAATGGAAAACGCAAATTGACACGGTTTGGCTTTGGGATGAGTATCCGGAACGTTGGGGCATCGATTGTGGAATTGATCTTGTGTTCCGGCATAAGGACGGAGAGACATGGGCTGTGCAGGCCAAATGCTATTCCCAACAGCACGACATAACAAAGCACGACGTCGACAAATTCCTGAGCGAATCAAACCGCAAGGGGATCGACAAAAGGTTGCTTATTGCAACCACTGACCGCATCGGTGCCAACGCCAAACAAGTTTGCGACGCCCAGGAGAAATCGGTATTTCGTTACCTGCTTTCAAATTTTGAGAGCGCAAGTCTTGAGTATCCCGCCTCTTTGGCCGAATTGCACACTGCAAAACCGAAGCCCAAACCACAACCCAAACATCACCAAAGCGAAGCGATCAGCACGGTATCTAACAGCTTCAAGAAAGTCGACCGTGGCCAACTCATCATGG
>DAOQRI010000056.1:0-10478 GCA_035355475.1 Rhodoferax sp.
CAGATGGCTCAGATCCGCAGGTTCCTGCGGTCGTCCTTCCAGCAGCGCCACGATGGCGTTGATCGCCATCTGCACATCAGGCGGGGGCAGGCCTTCAGCGCTGGCGGGAAATCGCCACGCCATGCGAGAGCGGGTAGTCGCCTCGTCTGTTTCAGGTAGTTGCACGCCCGTCAGCCCATCCACACCCCAGGCAATGCCGCAGTGGCCCATCGGGGTGGGAAAGAGAGCGTAGGCCAGTGTCTTGGACATGGTTGTGCAGTGTACCGGGCGGGATAATGGGCTGCATGCACACCCTTGAACAACTGCGCAGCGGCACACTGGCCGGAGTCCGCCGCCTGGACTTGTCCTGCGGGCTGCGCGAAGTACCAGCTGAGGTGTTTGATCTGGCCGACACGCTGGAGGTGCTCAACCTGTCGGGCAACCAGCTCAGCCAGCTGCCGCACGACCTGACGCGTCTGAAGAAGCTCAAAGTCATTTTTTGCTCCGACAACCCGTTCACCCGATTACCTGACGTGCTGGGTGCCTGCGAATCGTTGCAGGTGGTTGGGTTCAAGGCGTGCCACATTGCTGAAGTGCCCGGCTCTGCGCTGCCGCCCGCTTTGCGCTGGCTGATCTTGACCGACAACGCACTGGCCACCTTGCCCACCGCATTGGGTGAGCGCCCCGCTTTGCAAAAGCTGATGCTGGCGGGCAACCGGCTGTCCGCATTGCCAGACGGTTTGGCCGATGCGCAACGTCTGGAACTCATTCGCGTTGCGGCCAACCAGTTCACGCAGCTGCCCACTTGGCTGACCCACTTGCCGCGTCTGAGTTGGCTGGCGCTTGCAGGCAACCCACTGGGCTGGAGCCGGCCCGCGCCACCGGCTCTGCCCGGCGTTGCCTGGGAGCATGTGCGTCTGCAGGGGCTGCTGGGCGAGGGGGCCTCAGGTCACATCTACCGGATGCAAGGCCCCGGCAGCGAGGAGGCACAAGCGTTGAAGTTGTTCAAAGGCGCGGTGACCAGTGACGGACTGCCGGAGCATGAGCGAGACGCCTGCCTGGTTGCCGGGCAACACCCGGCGCTGTGCACGCCCACCGCAGAACTTCTTGGCCACCCCGAGGGCATGCGCGGCTTGCTGATGCCCCTTATCGCGCCTGGCTATATCAACCTGGCAGGTCCGCCCAGCCTGGAAAGTTGCACGCGCGATGTGTATCCCGGCGGGTTGCGCATTCCATTGGCCGCCATGCTGCAACTGGCAGACGGTATCGCGGGTGCGGTGGCCCATTTGCACGCGAAGGGTCTGATGCATGGCGATTTGTATGCCCACAATATTTTGTGGAACCCCGCCAGCGGTGACGCCTTGTTGAGTGACTTCGGCGCTGCGACTTTGCTACCCACGGATGACACTGCGCTGGCGCATGCGTTCCAATCGCTGGAGGCGCGGGCTTTCGGTTGCTTGCTGGAAGAATTGGTGCGCCATGCACTGCCCGATGATCTGGACGATCCAGCGCTTACCGGGCTGGCATTGCTGGCAAGCGACTGCCTGGCCCCGGTTGCAGAGCAGCGCCCCACCCTGATGGATGTGGTGCATGATCTGCAAAGACTGAGAGCGTAAGTGTGCTCTAGCCCTCATGGAATATCACTGATTAGCTATCGATATGGTAGCAAATAACAGTGGTTGATCGCGGGATCAGTTCAGCAAATCGGCGGGAACATTGCCACCATTGGCGGCGAGCTTTTGCAAAACCGTTTTGTGCAGCCACATGTTCATCTGGGCGGAGTCGCCCATCTTTTCAGCGGGGCAGCCCAGTTCAGTGGCCAGTTCCTTGCGAACGGCCAGGCTGCTGTCCAGGCCCAGAAGCTTCAGCAGGTCAACGATGGAGGTCTTCCAGTTGAGCTTCTCGGCGTGGGCTGCGGCCAGGGTTGTCAGCTTGGCAACCACATCCACTTCGCTGATGGCCACGGTTGCTGCTGCGACGGGCGCTGCCGGAGCTGCGGGAGCAGCCGTAGCAGCAGGTGCTGCGGCTGCGACTTCGACCTGTTTGTCGCCAAAGCCGAGTTTGGAAAGAATGCTGCTGAAAATGCTCATGGTGATTCCTGCGATGTGGGTAAAAAGAATGAAAAGGCGAAGGGCATGCTAACCGCGCTGTATGACACGTGGGGCACGCGCCTTGCGGAAAATGACACAGACTGTGACTTTCTATATGGTTTGCCCAGGTGGTTTGGCTCAGCGTATGCACGCAGCCCATTTGGGCCTAGGATAGACCCCCAAGAAGAATGAAGTGGAGAAATCGTGTGAGCTCAGCGGGTCAGAACAAGTCGGCAATCGGTGTGGGTGGTCAAATGGCGACTACTGAAACATCCAGGGAAGAGTTGCAGGCACTGGTCGATGCCACTCCGGGCGTTTCGCTGTTGATTGACCTGGACGGAACCATTGTGTGTGCCAACCGGCATTCTTCCAGTCACTTCGGTATCCCGATGGAGCGGCTGATAGGGACCAATGTCTACACACTGTTTGACGAGGCCACTGCCAACGGGCGACGTGCCATCGTGCGCCAGGCCGAGCTGCAACGCGTGCCGGTGGTGCTGGAGGATGAGCGCAATGGCATGTACTTTCGCCACAGCCTGGTGCCGGCGTTGGACGCCGACGGTGTGGTTCGGCGCGTAGCCATTTTTGCCGAAAACATCACGGAGCGAAAGAAAGCCCAGATGGCACTGCAGGCCAGTGAAGCGCAGTACCGTTTCCTGGCTGAAAACACGGCTGACACGGTCTGGCGGCTGGATGCGCGGATGTGCTTTACCTTTGTGAATGGAGCTTACCCATTGATGACCGGCTTTGACTACGCCGAGTTGATGGGCAAGCCCGTCATGGAGCTTTTCACACCTGAAGGGCGCGACATCGTGGCAGGTGTGATGAGAAAGCGCCAGGAGAGTGAAACTGCCGGACTGACCAACCTGTCCTTGCGGTTTGAAGTGCCCCATATCCACAAGACGGGTGCCCCGTTTTGGGTGGAAATCAATTCGAATCCGATTTATGACGCAGCCGGCATCATCGTGGGCTACAACGGCATCACGCGTGACATCCACGCGCGCAAGCAGTACCAGCAAAAGCTGGAAGAAGCCAACCGCCAGTTGCAGGAGCAGCTACAGGAAAACGTGGCATTGCATGCCATGCTGACCGAGCAGACGATACGCGACCCGCTGACCGGTCTGCACAACCGCCGCTACCTGGAAGAGACCTTGCCGCGCGAGCTGTCGCGGGCCAAGCGCGTGGGCTATCCCATGGCCCTGATCATGGTGGATCTGGACCACTTCAAGCGCGTCAACGACACCTATGGCCACCCCACCGGTGACGCGGTGCTCAAGGCCATGGCCAGTATCCTGCTGCACGGTGCGCGCGAAGGCGACATCATCTGCCGTTTTGGTGGCGAGGAGTTTCTGGTGGCCCTGCCCAACATGACGGTGGAGAACGCGCTGATACGGGCCAAGGCCTGGCAGGCCACGCTGGGCCAGACGTCCATTCAACACGGTGCGTTCAGCGTGCAGATCACGCTGTCGGCCGGCATATCGGCCTTCCCCGACCACGGGGCGGATATTGATACGCTGCTGCACCTGGCCGATGAGGCACTCTACCGCGCCAAGGCAAACGGTCGCAACCGGGTGGAATTTGACCCACCGCAGTCACTGCCTTCATCCACGCTCTGACGCTTCGGACTCCTGGGCTGATTCACGCATCTTGCGGATGAAGAAGACGCGAAATGCTATGGCCATGGCAACGGAAAGCACGGTGACCAGCACAGCTGCCAGACCGTAGTCGGTGGTAAGCAAATCGGTGAGTAATTTCATGTGATTGGACCGCTTTCAGGACATCAGCTTACAGCGTTCGGCCCAGCCGGATGCCCATGACCGCGCCTTCTTCCATCGGTTGCCAATTTTCCTGCGACAGCGGAACACTCGCAACCAGGACAACATCCTGTGCCACACCCCGAGCAGCAACATGCAAACCGGCACCTTCGAAGACGCCGCCCTCGGCGCAGTGGCGCGACAGGCTCCAAAGTCCCGGCGCGCGGATCGTGCCATCCGCCTGGTGGCGTTGGTGGGCGTGGGCAAACAGCACCTCGCCATCGCTGTATAGGAAATTGGCCGGTCCCAAGATGCGCAGCTCGGCCGCAAAAGTCTGGACGACTGCCATGCGGGCCTCGTAGCTGGGTCTCTGTCCAGAGCGCCAGAGCGACTGCATGCGCTCCAGAAGGGCGCAGAACGCATATTCGGAATCGGTTTCCCCCACCGGCTGGAAGTTGCCGGTATTGAAGTGCGGTTGATCCTGCAATCCCTTCAGGTTTCCGTTGTGGGCAAAACTGTGCCACACACCGCCCAGCTCCCGCAGCAAGGGTTGGCAGTTGCGGCTGGCCACATCACCCTGCGTGGCCTTGCGGATGTGGCACAGAACCAGCGCGCTGTGAAACGGGTTGTCCTTGATGAACTGCATGGTCCGGCTGTCGGCAGCGGAGGTGGCTTCTTTCAGCAGATGGACATCACCCTGTTCATACCAGGCAATGCCCCAGCCGTCCTTGTGCGGTCCGGTTTGTCCGCCGTGCCGCGAAAATTCCTGCAGCGACAGCGTGATGGTGCTGGGCAGGCGGGTTGACATTGCAAATAGTTCACACATGGTGTTTTGGCTGTTTGTTGAAGTCGTGCGGCGGGTTGTGGGTGCGTATGGCGGTGCAAACCTTACTATACCCCACGGGGTATTTGATATTTTGGCATAATGCATTACATCAGCAATTACGAATATATAGATTTATGTCAAAAACCTCCCATTCTGGCGCCAGCGTTCCAGCCGTTCACACTCCCTATGTCGCGATGAAACGCGCTGCACTGGCCTGGGTGGTAGCTGCGGCCAGCTGCGTTGCCTTGCCCGCGCTTGCAGTGGATGAGGCAGCCGATGGCCTGGTCAACCGGGTGGCTACCGAAGTGCTTCAAAGCATTCAGTCGGATGCATCGGTGCGCAGTGGCGATCCCGCAAAAGTAATTGAACTGGTGGACGCCAAAATCATGCCGCATGTCAATTTTCAGCGCATGACAGCGGCCGCAGTCGGTCCTACCTGGCGACAGACTTCTCCCGAGCAACAAAAGCGCCTGCAAGAAGAGTTCAAAACCCTGCTGGTTCGCACCTACTCGGGTGCGTTGACCCAGGCTGCCAACATGAGCTTTGTGGTGCGCCCGATGCGCGGTGCGGCGGACGACAAAGAGGTGGTTGTCCGCACCGAAGTTCGCGGTCATGGCGCGCCGATTCAGCTGGACTATCGATTGGAGAAAACACCCAACCAGGGCTCGGGCTGGAAGATCTACAACTTCAATGTGATGGGAGTGTGGCTGGTTGAAACCTATCGAAGTCAGTTTGCCCAGGAAATCAATTCCAAAGGCGTAGACGGCCTGATCACCGCGCTGGCGGACCGCAACAAGAGCAACGCGAAGAAGGGATAGGGCGCCGTCAGCGCTTGCCGGTGCGACTGGCCCCAGCCACCCCCGCCCCGCGCACTTCGATGCGCACTTCATCCAGCACCTGGCCTTTGGCATTGGCAATCTGCACCACATGCCGCCCGGGCCAGGGCAGCCACTGCGCGCTGGAGCCTTTGGCAAACACTTTTCCATCGATCAGCCAGCGCAGGTTGTTGCCTTGGGCCTGAAAACCCACCCGCTGGTTTCGGGGCGGAATGTCGGGGTCCAGCGCAATGATGGTGCCGTTGGTGGGGGATGTGATGCGCGCCGTCTGTTTTTCGGAAAGTTGAGAGTGTTTTAGGCCTGCAGACCTTATAGAATATACAGAGTCAGCTATCGAATGCATAGCAAATGTCGGCTGCTGCGTGCCGGCCAGAAACCACTCCGTGCGGGCGGCTTCCACGGGCGCCGTGCCTGGCTGGTCAAACCGTACGGCCGCTCGCACTACGGCGGGTGGTGGCCGGGGCGCATGACTGGCTTGGCGGGTATGCAGGTGGTTCATCACCGCCGCCCAGATGGGCGCTGCACCCGTGGTGCCACTCACATCCCACATCGGCGCGCCACTGGCGTTGCCCACCCACACGCCCACGGTGTAGCGCTCGGACCAACCCACCGCCCAGTTGTCGCGCATGTCCTTGCTGGTGCCGGTTTTGACGGCACTCCAGTAATGGGTTGCCAGAATACTGTCCGTACCAAAGGTGCGCGAGCGGGCCAGGGGGTCGCTCAGAATGTCCCCCACGATGAAGGCTGCGCGCGGGTCCAGCGCCGCACGCCATGCCGCTTTAGTGCCCCGCGTCAACGTAGTGGTGCTGGCGCGCCCCCTGTTGGCCAGGGCACGGTAGGCGTTGGTCAGGTTCAGCAGCGATACTTCGGCGCTGCCCAGCGCCAGGCTGTAGCCGTAGTAGTCGCCCGTCTCCTTCAGTGGCAGACCCAGTTGGATCAGTTGCTCGTGAAACGCGTCGGGCGACACCATCACCAGCGTGCGCACCGCCGGCACATTGAGCGACGCGCCCAGCGCGGTGCGCACTGAGACCCAGCCTTTGAACTGGTGATCGTAGTTCTGCGGAATGTAGAGGCCGCCGGTGGTCTGGATTTGCGTGCCCGAGTCGTCCAGCAGCGAGGCAGCGGTGATGCGCTTCTGGGCGATGGCCTGTGCATACAGAAACGGCTTGAGTGTGGAGCCGGGCTGGCGCAACGCGGTCACAAAGTCCACCTCGGCGGCGTTGCTGATGTCCTCGCCGGATGAGCCCACCCAGGCCAGCACCTCGCCACTTGCGTTGTCCATCACCACGACGGCACCATCCTCCACATGGCGGCCTGCCAGTTCGCGCATCTGTTGCTGCAGGGTTTGCAGGGCGAAGCGCTGCAGCGGTGCGCGCAGGGTGGTTTGGATTCGGGTCGGCGTGGCGGAGGGCGCCAAGCTGCTGACCATTCGGCGTGCCACGTGGGGGGCCACGCCCACGCTGGCAGCAAAGTCACGCCGCTGCAGGGCGCCCGTGGTAAACAGATCCAGCGCTGTGCAATCAGCACTGGTAGGCTGCAGACTCTTGAGCACCACACAGGCGCGCTGCGCCACCTGAGCCGCGCTGGCATTGGGCGCGCGCACCAGGGCGGCAGCTACAGCGGCTTCCCGTGCGTCCAGCCCGTGTGCGGCTTTGCCAAACAGGGTCTGGCTCAGGGCATCTATGCCCACCAGCTCGCCCCGAAAAGGCACCAGGTTCAGGTAGGCCTCCAGAATCTGGTCCTTGCGCCAGCTGCGCTCCAGCAACTGCGCTGACACCGTCTGCCCCAGCTTTTGCACCACGGTGCGCCCGCCCGCCGGGCGCTTGAAGTCTTCGTCCAGCAGGGCGGCCAGCTGCATGGTGATGGTGGACGCGCCCCGGGTCTTGCTGTTCCACAGGTTGGCCCAGGCAGCGCTGGATACCGCCTGCCAGTCCACCCCGCTGTGCTCATAAAAACGCTTGTCTTCGCTCACAACCAGGGCGGTGCGCAGGGCAGGGGAGATGTCTGCGAGCGCCACCCATTGCCCCCGGCGCACGCTGGCGTCGGTGCGCAGGCGGTGCAGCAGTTCGCCGCTACGGTCCAGAATCAGGGTGTCAGACGAGCGGTAGCCCGTTTTTACTTGGTCAAATAGGGCTCCAGCCCTTGTGGAATATGCGTAAGTCGCTATCAGAGTAATAGCAATCACTTTGGCGACTCGGCGCCAGCCTGTGGCCGCCCGACTGGCCGTAGACTGGTACTTTGTTTTCACTTCTCTGTCCAATACAACATGTCCAACGCCGCACCCCTGTTTCAGCCGTTTTCCCACAAGTCACTCAAGCTGTCCAACCGCATTGTCATGGCCCCCATGACGCGCTCGTTTTCACCCGGTGGTGTGCCCACGCCCGCGGTAGCTGAGTATTACCGCAAGCGGGCCGCTGCGGCGGTGGGGCTGATTGTGTCGGAGGGCACCGTGGTGGAGCGCCCGTCCGCCGCCAACGACCCCGGCGTGCCCCATTTCTGGGGCGACGACGCACTGGCGGCCTGGCACAACGTCATCCACGCCGTGCACCAGGCCGGTGGCGCAATGGCCCCACAGCTTTGGCACGTGGGCGCTGCGCGCAATCCCCGCACCACCTGGACCGCGCCGCCGCCGGTGGACTCGCCCTCCGGGCTGTCACGCCCCGGCAAAGCGTTTGGCGAGCCGATGACGGACGCCGCCATTGCAGACACCATCGCAGCATTCGCCAAGGCTGCCGGTGCGGCCAAGCGCCTGGGTTTTGAGGCCATTGAGCTGCATGGTGCCCACGGCTATCTGATCGACCAGTTTTTTTGGGACGGTACCAACCAGCGCACTGACCAATATGGTGGCGATCTGGTGGCGCGCGGCCGTTTTGCCGCCGACATCCTCAAGGCTGTGCGTGCGGAGGTGGGGCCAGACTACCCCGTCATCATCCGTCTCTCGCAGTGGAAACAGCAGGATTACAACGCCCGCATTGCCCAGTCGCCTGACGAGATGGCCGCCTGGCTGCAACCGCTGGCGGACGCCGGCGCCGACATCTTCCACTGCTCGCAGCGGCGCTTCTGGGAGCCGGAGTTTGACGGTTCGGATTTGAACTTTGCCGGTTGGGCCAAGAAGCTCACCGGCCGCCCCACCATCACGGTGGGCTCGGTAGGCCTGAGCGGTGAGTTCATTGCCGCGTTTGGTGGCGAGTCGTCCAAGCCCGCATCGCTGGACGAACTGCTGCGCCGCTTTGACCGAGGCGATTTTGACCTGGTGGCCGTGGGCCGCGCCTTGATCAGTGACCCGGACTGGGCAGTGAAAGTGCGCGATGGCCGCACTGCCGAGTTGTCCGACTTTTCACCGGCAGCGCTGGCAACCCTGGTCTGAGGCTAGCCTGCGAAGTGGCCGCTGGCAATCAGGCGGTCAATTTCGGCCTCGGCGGCAGCCCAGTCGTCGGCCGGGTTGGCTGCGGCAAAACCACGGCGCTCGGCGATGTAGAAGGCTGCAACCTCGACATAGTTGTTGCGCTGCTCGGCACTGATGGCGGGCTTTGGCGCAATAGGCGCTTTCTTGGGAGCGGCGGCTTTTTTCACCGTAGCGGGTACAGCCTTGGCTACCGGCTTGGTCTTGGCCGCGGCCGGTTTGGTTGCCACTGATTTTTTGGCAAGGGCCTTGGCAACCACGGGCTTGGCGGGTGCGGATTTTGCAACGGCAGTTTTTGCAGATGCTTCGGTGCCGGGCGCGGCGACTTTCTTACTGGTGACCATGGGCGACTCCTCGGGTGGTTGATGACTCCAATCATGGCAAGCAATATGCGAGCCACCTTGATCAAAGTCATGCCAACGGAATTAAATGGCCCCGGCTTCTAGTGCAAGCTGTCTACTTCGCAGCCTCTACCTTCACCTTCGCGTTCGGCGCCTCGCCAAACATCTCTGGCGCGTACATGGCCTCCACGCGCGAAGGTGGCAACGAGAATTCGCCGACGTTGTTCAGGCGAATGGTGTATTCCATCTTCACCACGCCCTTGGGCAGGTACTGGTAGTAGCTGCGGAAGGACTCAAAGCTGCGCTCTTCAAACGCGGCCCATGCATAGCCTTCGCGCTTCTCGCCCTGCGTGGCGATCTCGCTGTCGCGGCCCAGGCCGCTGCCCAGAATCGTTGCGCCTCCAGGTACCGGGTCGGTGATGACGGCCCAGGTCATGTCGGCGCTGGCGTTCACCTCCAGCGTGATGCGCAGCACGTCACCACGGGTGTAGCTGCCAGCGGGCAGGGCCTTGTTGGCCTGCTCGACCGGGGTGATGGTCTTCTTGATCTGGTAGCCCGCATTGAAGGGTTCCTTCAACTGGACGGCGGCCACGGATTGCAGCGTCAGCCAGGGCTTGCCTAGGCCCTGTTGGGTCACGGTCAGAGTGTCCTTAGGCAAAGTCTTGCCCCACGGCAGGAACATGCTGTTGTTGCGCAGGCTGCCGGGCGCGGAGGGTGCGCCAAACCAGGTGGTCTGGTTCGGGGCGCCGGAGGCATCGGTAGTCTTGATGCGTTCGACCTTGCTCCAGTCCACAGATGCATTTCCAGTGCTCATGCTGGCCTTGGTTGATCCTGCCACGGTCACGGCTTCAAACTTCGCGCTGAATTTCTCAAGTGCCAAACCGCCCCACAGATTGGCCGTGGTGGTGTGCCAGGCGCCGCGCTGCTGGCGACCGATGAAACCGTTGGCCAGGCGGCCCATGTCGTCCTTCCATGCGGGGTCGTCCATGACGCTGAGCATCAGGCGCGCGGTGTTGACGTCGCCGTTTTGCATCAGCCACCACCAGTAGTCATCCTTCTCGGTGCTGAAGACCATCTTGGTGCCCTGGTAGCTGATGCGGCTTCGCAGAATCTGGTTGGCTTCCGCGATGCGCTTGTCGCGCTCCGGCGCGTCCTGCACACGTTTCAGGATGTTGAGCCAGTCGATGACCGCATGGGTGGGCCACTGGTTGGGCGCAATGGTGATGCTGCCCAGCATGCGGCCCTGGGC
>DAOQRI010000057.1:0-10459 GCA_035355475.1 Rhodoferax sp.
GGGCAAGGCATAGTGGTCCTGCACCACCGGGGCATCATCCCCTGTTTTGAAGAACCCTACACTCTGCTGCAACTGCTCTGCCTGTCCCGAGAGCTCTTCGCTGGTTGCCGCTAACTGCTCCGATGCGCTGGCGTTTTGCTGCGTGGCTTTGGAGAGCTGGCCCATGGCACCACCAATTTGCACCACCGAATCACTTTGTTCTGCGCTAGCAGCGGCGATTTCCTGCACCAGTTCGCTGGTTTTCTGGATACTGGGCACGATTTCATCGAGCAATTTACCCGCACGCTCCGCCGTGGTCACGCTGTTACCTGCAAGCTCACTAATTTCCTTGGCGGCTTGCTGGCTTCGTTCAGCCAGTTTGCGTACTTCCGCGGCCACTACCGCAAAGCCTTTGCCGTGTTCCCCGGCGCGGGCCGCTTCAATGGCCGCATTGAGCGCCAGCAAATTCGTCTGGTACGCGATGTCGTCAACAATGCCAATTTTGGAGGCGATCTGTTTCATGGCGGTCACCGTCTGGCTTACGGCACTGCCACCATCGGTTGCCTCTTTACTGGCCTTGGCTGCCATGCCATCGGTGATCTTGGCGTTGTCGCTGTTTTGAGTAACGGAGGCCGACATCACGTCCATTTGCGAAGTGGTTTCCTCCACACTTGCGGCTTGTTCGCTTGCAGCTTGACTTAGTGACTGCGCTGTGGCACTTACCTGGTTGGCCGCCCCGGTCAAGGCATCGGCAGCCGCACGAACCTCTCCCATGACACGCGTCAAGGTATCAGCGGTCGTATTGGCGCTGTCTTTTACTTTTCCAAATAGGCCCTGGTATTCGCTTTCGATTCGTTTTGTCAGATCACCTTGAGCAAATGCCTCAAGCAAACCTGCTACATCACTCAGCCCGTGTTCGCTGTTGTCCATCAGTTGATTCAATCCATTGCTGAGGTTGGCAAAGAATCCTTGCTTACCCTTCAGATCGATACGTTGGCTAAACTGACCCTGCGCTGCGGCGTCGACCAGATTCTTAACCTCTTCTTCAGCTGCAAGCTGTTCAGAAATGTCTTCCCATTGGCCCACCGTGCCCACTCGCTGTCCTTGTGCATCGGTCACCGGGTTGGTGATCAGGCGGTAGGTCCTGCCACCCAAAACCAGTTGTGAAGTTACCGTGGAAGTAATGCCTTGAAGGCGAGTAAGTGCAGCCTGTGGATCACTGTAAAACACACCTATGCTGCCTCCCACAATTCTCTCGGGATCAAAGCCTGGAATCTGTTGAGCAAACGCCTCCCGGTCACGCCGAAGAACGTTTTGTAGCGACTTGTTGATATAGACAATCGTGCCGTCTTGCAAAGCAATACGCACCGGTGAGCTAACGTTATCCAGCGCGTTCCTGATGCGCATGCTTTCGGCCGCAGTCTTCAGCTCGCGGGCAGTGGCTTCTTCTTTTTCCTGAGCCGCCTTCTTTTCTTGCTCCACCTTCTCTTCAGTCATCCGCAGGGAATTATTGGTGGACTCCATAGCGGTACGAAAAGTACCTCGCAAACCAGTAGTCTGCACCTTGCGCCCAAAATTACCCAAAGCGGCCTGCCGTAGTGAAGTGTCCTGCTCGCGGAAACAAGCCTCCAACTGATCCAGCATATCGTTGATATCCCAACACATGTCCGCGGCCTCGCCACGTTTCGGAATGCCAGTAACACGGGATCCGAAATTGCCATCGGCGGCTTCGTGGGCAACGGACCGAACCTTGGCAAGCAACAGCGAGTTCCCACTTGCACGCTGAACCCAAAGCAAGGCCAACAGCACAGCGGGAATAAGTGGCAGAACAATGAGGCCCGAATTCAGATACCAGGCCTGCGCTATTGCACCCGCCCCTAACAGCGCAAGTAGGGCAATACCGTACCGCGCAGAATCAGATTGAAAGAATGAAGGTTTCATAATCCAAGCCTTTACTTTCCAGAACTTTGTTGAGCAATGCAATCGACGCGTCACATGCATCACGCGTGCCTACATTGCGCTCCTCTTCCAGCATGAGCCGATACAGGTCGCTTACTGCCATAACAGCCTGCTGCCGAGGTTTGCGTCGTACAGAGAAATAGCCGTCAAGTTGTCCGTCAGCGTCCAACGATGGAGTGACGTTGGCAAAAACCCAATAGTAGCTACCGTCTTTCGCCAGATTTTTGACATACGCAAAGCACTCGCGCTTGGCCTGAATAGTGTCCCAGAGTAACTTGAAAACCCCTCTGGGCATATCCGGATGGCGAACAATGTTGTGTTGCTTTCCGATGAATTCGCCTTCTTAATAGCCGGAAAACTCGATAAAAATACGATTCCCATAGACGATGCGCCCTTTAGCATCGGTTTTCGACACTAGGAAATCATCTTCGCGCATCATCCTTTCCTGATGTGATGGCTTCACTGAATAGGCTGCCACATTGCGCTCCATCGTCTAGTTATTTGGCTCAATATTAATCCGGAAGCATGCTCAAATTATGCAGACCCCATTAGGGTTTTCCAGATTTGGCGCATCCGCATTTGGAAATGGATTGTGTTGCGAGCCCTTTTGCGCCCCATGGCGCATTGGAGTGCGATGTCCAGTATTGGAAGTGTCGGTTGCATATTGACGGCCACATACAACTTGGTGCGGCCTAGAGAGTAGCTAAGTTGGCAACTTCCCGCTTCGACGGCTCAACGATAAAAATGCCGAGGATTTGAGCTTCCTATACCTGACCTACAAAAGTGCTGCGTGACCGACTGCAATGTGTCTACGGACGTCATGAAAAATTCTGACTGTTGCAATATTTGCTCCGAAATACATATGCAAAATCAAATCCGAGCCCTTGCAGAATAAGCAAAAGCTGCTACCAACAAGAGAGTCGTAGCCCTTGCAGAGCAACTACGTCAGGCCAACGGCTGTCGAGAAAAGTAGCAATGAGGCGCGGCCTTTATGGCTTCAGTCCAGTCTACCGACATAATCCCGACCGGCCTTCAAGAAAAAAGAAAGTTCGCTAACTTTTCCTCCAATCACATCGTAAGTCAATCCATGCTCACAGCCACTTGCCACTGCGGTGCCATTCATATTGAGATTCCAACTCGACCGACAGAGGTCACTAATTGCAACTGCTCCATCTGTCGAAGACTGGGCACACTCTGGGCGTACTACGATGTTGGCGCCGTCAAAATTCACGGCCATCCGCAAAGTACCGATGAGTACATTCAGGGCGACAAGACGCTGCGCACCGTACGCTGTCGCATGTGTGGATGCACCACGCACTGGGAACCGCTGGACACCCAGAAGTACACACGGATGGGTGTGAATATCCGCAATTTTGAACCGGAAGTGATTGGTGACGTTCGCATCCGGCTGCTCGACGGCGCGGATACCTGGAACGCTTTCTACTGGGAAGACCTGCAGCAGTCTCACCACAACCATGTCGGAGAACATCAACCATGAATCCAGCAAATCTCGCAGTGGTTGGAATCAAGGCCTTCATTCCGGCACGGGACTTCGCGCAGTCCATGGAGTTCTACGAGGCGCTCGGTTTCACCCGCGCGTCCGTCTACGATGACATCGCCTACTTCCACTGCGGCGCATCCAGCTTCCTGTTACAGGATTTCTTCGTTCAGGATCACGCCGCCAACTACCAAATGCACTTGTTGGTTGAAGACGTCAACGCATGGCATGAAAAAGCCGTGGCGGTTGCGCAGCGCTTCCATGTCAACATCAGCGACCCAGAAAATCAACCCTGGGGCATGCGGGATTTCACGCTCTTCGACCCCAGTGGCGTTGTGTGGCGAATTGCACAGAATATTTGAGTTCAGTCTTCACCCCACGTGAAGCGACTCGATCAATTTGGCGACAGTGCTGGGTCGGCAACCGAGCCTGTCGAGATGACACGCAAATCGTTGTCAAACACCACGGTGAAGATTTTGGCGTCGTGCACGTTGGGTCCATCCATGTAGCGCCAGTCGTAATGCCAGACATTCTTTAACGCAAACGGTGTGACCTTCATGGGCTTGCCCAGCATTTTGCGCACCGTTTCCATGGGCATACCGGGCACGATTTTGGCAAACACATGGGGTGCAAGCACCTGGCGCAATGCGCTCATCTTGCCGTCCGGCCCGATGGTGATCATGTAGTTCTTGGCACCGGCAGGCTGGCGGTTGTATTCAAAAATACGGGCTCCGTTTTCACCGTCCCACACCTTCTCTGGCTCGCCAAACTTCATCCGCACGTCGCCCTCACTGGCAACACCCTCCTCCAGTTCGGCGATACGCTGGCTGTCGCATGCGGTCAGGGTCACTATCGAAGAAAGTAAGACCATCGCAATAAACAGTTTGCGTGTTGCAAAACAGAACGAGTGAAAAATTGGTATCAAAATAACCCCTCGCAAATACGACAATGGACGATGAACCAAGCCTTCAGCTCGGTAAACCTCAGTATGGCACGCCGGACAACCGCCAATCCCATGGCACTCATCTTGCTTGACACTCTTACCCCTACCAACCAACGGAAAACCACACCATGCCATCACTCAATTTCATCGGCGGCGAAAAAGGCGGGGTCGGCAAGTCGGTCGCTGCGCGTCTCTTGGCGCAGTACTTCATCGACAAGGGTTTGCCCTTTACCGGCTTTGACACCGATCGCTCCCACACGTCCTTCACGCGCTTCTATGCGGACTATGCAGCGCCCGTGATCGTGGACACCTACGAGGGTCTGGACCAGATCGCCACGGTGTTCGAAGAGCCCCCAGTCGATGGCAAGCAGAAGAACGTCATCGTCGATCTGGCAGCCCAAACGGCGGCACCCCTTTCACGCTGGGTGCGCGACTCGGACTTGTTGTCACTCCTGGCCGAGATGGGTGTCACCGTCAACCTGTGGCACATCGCCGATGCCGGCAAGGACTCGGTTGACCTGCTGGACAAGCTGGTGAACACCTACGGTGCTGGCCCCAACTACATCGTGGTCAAAAACCTGGGGCGCGGCACCGATTTCTCACAATTGGACCAGTCCGCTGCATTGAAAAAGGCGCTGGCCCTGGGCGCACAGGTGATCAACCTGGCACAGCTGCACGAAGCCAGCATGCGCAAGATTGACCGGCAGAATGCCAGCTTCTGGGCTGCCATTCACACCACGTCGGGCCCGAACTCACTGGGGATGCTGGAGCGCCAGCGCGTCAAGACCTGGATCAAACACGCCTACGCAGCACTCGATACGCTGCCACTGGCTTGAGTTGTCCAATCCTGGCACTGTCGTGTGACAGGTTTGCGGCATACTCTTCAGAGTGAAAAACCCTGAACCCATCCCCACTTCAGCACCGGCTGAGCCGTTGACGGCGCTGGAGCGGGCCGAGCGCTCGCTGGCGGCAGTGCCAGGGCACTTTGATGAGTTGCGCGGGCGCACTGCCATGGGCGCTGGCGAGCAGCCAAGTGCCGCACAATCAATAGCACAGTCATCAACAATGACGAGGGCGTGGAGCCAATTCTTTGAAAGCTGCTCGTCCGACGGTCTAGGCCCGCTTGGCCAGCGATCCACCACCCTGGCGCGACAGATTCGCGACAACGGTGTCACCTACAACGTTTATGCCGATGAGGACGGGCCGCAGCGGCCCTGGTCGCTGGGGCTGTTTCCCCTGATCATTTCGGCGCAAAGCTGGCAACAAATCGAGGCCGGTGTCACACAGCGGGTGCGCCTGCTGGACCGTCTGATGGCCGACGTATATGGCCCCCAGCACCTGGTAGCACAAGGACTGCTGCCGCCTGCACTGGTTCAAGGCCACCCGGGATACCTGCGCGCCATGCACGGCGTGCAACCAGTTGGCGGCACGCATTTGCACATTGCTGCGTTTGACCTGGCACGCGGGCCTGACGGCAACTGGTGGGTGGTGTCACAGCGCACGCAGGCGCCTTCCGGATTGGGCTATTTGCTGGAGAACCGGCTGGCAGTTTCGCGCCTGTTCCCCCAGGCGTTTGAAGAACTGCAGGTGCAGCGCCTGGCGGGCACCTACCGCGCACTGATGGACAGCATGAAGTCCATGAGCCCCGCAGGGCAAGACGCACACATCGCCCTGCTTACGCCAGGGCCCTACAACGAAACCTATTTTGAGCATGCCTACCTGGCGCGCTACCTGGGCATCACCCTGGTAGAGGGCAACGACCTGATCGTGCGCGACCAGCACCTGTTCCTCAAAACCCTGCGCGGACTCATGCCGGTGCACGGTCTGCTCAAGCGGCTGGACGACCAGTTCTTGGACCCGCTGGAACTGCGGGCGGACTCCACACTGGGGGTGCCCGGTTTGCTGCAAGTCATCCGGGCAGGCAATGTGCTGGTGGCCAATGCGCCAGGGTCCGCTTTTCTGGAGTCCCCCGCCCTGCTGGGCTTTTTGCCGGCGCTTTCCAAACACCTGCTGGGCGAGGAATTGCTGCTGCCCGCCCTGCCAACCTGGTGGTGCGGCGAACGCTCCGCCATGGAAGAGGTGCTGCCGCGTTTGCAGGAATACGCCATCAAGCCCACCTACCCTGGTTCGGCCATACACGGCAATTTTGACGCGGTGCTGGGTCGCAGCCTGATGCCGCGCGAGCGGGATGAGTGGGCCGGTCGCATCCTGCGGCAAAGCGAAGAACACACCATACAGGCCTACATGCCGCTGTCGCAAATGCCGACCTGGCAACCGGATACGGCGGACGTGGTACCGCGCTCGGTCATGCTGCGGGTGTTTGCGGTGTCAACCGGACCGCAGTCCTGGCGCGTGCTGCCCGGCGGTTTGGCCCGCGTGGCGGGGGGCAGTGCCGACGTTGCGTCCATGCAGCATGGCGGGAGCAGTGCCGATGTATGGGCCATCACGACCGGCGATGTGGACAAGACCACGCTGTTGCAACCGGCCCTTACCGCGACTACCCTGGCGCAGCGCAAGCGCCTGGTGACCAGCCGCGCGGCCGAAAACCTTTTTTGGCTGGGTCGCTACACCGAGCGGGCTGAGAACTCGGTTCAGCTGGCGCGCCTGGTGCTGGAATGCCTGGGCGGGGAAGACCAATCGTCACAACCCCTGCTGACCTGGCTGGGTCGCATGGCCCTGAACAACACGCTGGTGTTGCCCGGCGTACCCGCGCTGACGCCCGTGGTGCAGGCGCGCCGGGTGTTTGAACGCTCGCTGATTGCCAGTCTGGGCAGCAGCAACCAGGCGACCAGCGTAGGCTACAACCTGCGCGCGGTGCGGCTGGCGGGCGCGGCTGTTCGCGAACGCCTGTCTCAGGAACACTGGAGCCTGATGCAGCGCGCCGAAGACCGCTTTTTTGCCAGCTGTGCCGAGCACATGCAAAGCGCCGACTATTCGTCCGTGCAGGCCCTGGCGACACTCAAAACTGCTAGCGACCACCTGGCGGCCATCACCGGGCTGCAAACCGACCGCATGACCCGCGACGACGGTTGGCGCCTGCTCAGCATTGGGCGCCACATCGAGCGCCTGGGCTTTTTGGCGTCGGCCCTGCGCATAGGTTTTGAAACCGGCAGCGTGCACCAAACCGGGGGCTTTGAGGCCATGGTGAGCCTGTTTGACAGCACCATTACCTTCCATGCCCAGTACCAGCAAAGCCGCGACATTGCCGCACTGGTTGACTTGCTGGTGCAAGACCGCGACAACCCACGCTCGCTGGCCTGGGTGGCACATACATTACGTGGCCGCCTGGCCAAACTGGCGGGTAGCGAGCCCGACCAGCTCAGCCTGCTGTCACATGGCGTGCCAGACCCTGGCCATTGGCTGCTGGTCGACCTTTGCACCGTTGATGCCGACGATGACCGTTATTCCACGCTGATTCAATTGCTGCTTGATTGCAGCGAGGCGGCCTTTCATGTGTCTGAGGAAATCGGGGCCACCTATTTCACCCACTCCGGCGAGTCCGGACAAAGCCTGGGCGCCTGAGCGCCAATCACCATGCAGCTGCGCATCACGCACGAAACCTGCTACGACTATGTGCCGCCGGTGGACATTGCTCAACATGTTGCCTACCTGCAGCCGCTCGACACTGCCAGCCAGCGACTGATCAGCCACAGCCTCCAAGTCAATCCAACACCCGCACAGCAAATTGCCTCTGTAGACGTATACGGCAACACACGCGTCTTCTTTTCTCTCCAAGCCGCACACACCCAGCTGAAAGTAATTGCACGCAGCCTGGTATCCACCCACGTCACTTCCCAGCCAGACAGCGCGTTGCCGTGGGATCAGGTGCGAGAACGCTTTCGCTACTGCGCCAACAAACCGTTTGACGCTGCCGCCGAGTTCGTTTTTGCGTCAGCCTACGCCCCGCGCCACCCGGAGTTTGGAGCCTACGCCCGGCCAAGCTTTGCGCCGGGTGTACCTCTGGTGACGGCAGCGCGTGACCTGATGCAACGCATCCACAACGACTTTACCTACGAGAGTCAAAGTACGCAGGTCAACACCCCTGCACTGCAGGCGCTGGCACAGCGCAAGGGCGTTTGCCAGGACTTTGCCCACATCATGATTGCCTGCCTGCGCGCCTACGGAGTGCCTGCGCGTTACGTCAGCGGCTACTTGCTGACCCATCCGGAGCCGGGGCAACCGCGTTTGATAGGCAGCGATGCCTCGCACGCTTGGGTTTCGGTCTACCTGCCCGACTTGCCGGAAACGAGGGACACGTCGGGCCTGTGCAGCAGCACCCGGTGGTGGGACTTTGACCCTACCAACAACCGCGATGGCTGGTGCACTCCGGGTGAGGACTACGTCACCCTGGCGCTGGGGCGCGACTATGCCGACGTGTCACCGATTCGGGGCGTCATCCATGGTGGTGCCAACCATGTACTGACCGTTGGGGTGACCGTGGAGCCGTATGACGTCAATCAGTCACAATCTCAATCCTCTTCGCAATCCCAAACTCAGTCACAATCCCAGTTTCAATCGATGGGCGCTATTATTTAGATAGCTGCTTGCGTTCATTTGACGAGGGCTAGGGCCACTTTTTATCAACAAAAACCTGGAAATGACCATGAATGTCTACGAAACCCTTACCGGCCTGGGTATTGACCTGCCACCCGTCTCGGTGCCCGCCGCTGCCTACGTTCCCTTTGTTCAGACCGGCAATCTGGTGTTTCTGAGCGGCCACATTGCCAAGAAAGACGGTAAACCCTGGGTTGGGCAGTTGGGCAAAAACATGGCCACCGAAGAGGGCAAAGCGGCCGCGCGTGCCATTGCCATCGACCTCATGGGCACCCTGCACGCAGCCACGGGTGACCTCAACCGCATCAAGCGCATCGTCAAGCTCATGTCGCTGGTCAATTCCACAGGCGACTTCACCGAACAGCATCTGGTGACCAATGGCGCCAGCGAACTGTTTGGCCAGGTGTTTGGCGAGGCGGGTTCCCATGCGCGCAGCGCCTTTGGCGTGGCACAAATTCCGCTGGGCGCCTGTGTGGAAATCGAACTGATTGCCGAACTGGCCTGAAAGCCAACTAAGCTGTGCCCTTTCCCCTGCTGTGGGCGTTGATTCTGGCGCTGTTGGCGCCTGCCTGTGCGCTAGCCCAAGCAAGTCCATCCACCAGCCAGCCGGTTCTGGATCTCTCCAGTCGCGGACCCACGCGCATCGAAGTGGGCGCACGCATGGCGGTGCTGGTGGATCGCAGCGGCACCCTGAAGGTTGAAGACGTGCAAGCTGCCACGGCGCCGTGGCAGACCATAGACCGCAAATCTCCAAACTTTGGTTTTACCGAAGACACCTACTGGCTGCGCATGCAGCTAGACAACTCCGACCTCACGGAACTGTCGCGTTTCATCGAACTGCCCATTCCGTTTCTGGACCACGTTGAGCTGTTTCACTTTGCGAGCGGCGACCTGCGGCGCCACTATGCGCTCGGCGACGAGCAGCCGTTTGCCAAACGGCCCGTGCAGCACCGCAATTTCATCATGCCGCTGACCCTGGCGCCAGGGACCAACACGGTGCTCGTGCGCCTGGCATCGAGTGGGACCATCGAAGCGCCGTTTCGGGTCTGGGATCCAGTCACCTTCCACGCCGCCAGCAACGACGAGAGCCTGCTGCAAGGCAGCGTGATCGGCGTGCTGCTGATCATGATTCTGTACAACCTGTTCGTGTACTTCTCCACCAGGGACATCAACTACCTGTACTACATCGGCTTTGTGGCAAGCTACCTGCTCTTTCACCTGACGCTCACCGGCTACATGTTTGCCTATGTCTGGCCCTATGCCGTGCGTTGGAACAGTTTTGCCATTTCGACCTTTGTCGCCTGCGCGGCGCTCTTTACCTGCCTGTTTACCAACCAGTTTCTCAAGCTGCGCAGCTTCTCCAAACCCGCTTTTGAACTGGTGCGGGCCATGGCCATATTCAGTGCCGTTCTGCTGGGGCTGACCTTCTTTTTGCCCTACAGCTGGACCATTCGCATTGGCGCAGCCATCGGCATACCGATTGCAGCAACAGCGCTGGTATTGGGCTATTGGCGCTGGTGGCAAGG
>DAOQRI010000058.1:0-10413 GCA_035355475.1 Rhodoferax sp.
ACCGCAACACAGACGATGAATCGTGCGCCAAACGAACCGTCAAGGTGCCCCGCGACTCGGCCCGACACCGCCCGGCGGAAGTTCTGCACGTGTCCATCAACGGGCATCCGGGACGAAATATGCCGGCCCTGCGCACCCTGGGTGAAGACATGGCGGTCAACATGTTGGCCTACTTGCAGACACTGCGTAGCGTCGACCTGGTGGCCTCCGTGGCCAATGGCGGCCGGTTGTACGACGACTGGCAGGTTCATAGCGGCGGGCAACGTCAGGCACTACCGCACCCAGCGTATCCGCCCAAGGCGTCCTACGCTACTGCGGCCAATGAAACCTGGCGTTGCAAGGAGTGCCACGGCTGGGACTACAAAGGCAACCAGGGGCAGTATGCCAAAGGCAGCCACGCCACCGGGATAGTGGGTATCCGGGCCATGGCCGGTACCGATCCGGCCAAAACATTGGCGGTCTTGCGGGGCACATCCCACTACTTTGGCGCGGTTCTGAAGCATCAGGACTTGCAGGATCTGGCCAACTTTGTGAGCTTTGGGCAGATGGACATGGATACTGTGATCGATCCAAAAAGCGGCCTGTCGCGCGGCGATGAACGCAAGGGACAGATCCACTACCGAACCATGTGTGCCGGTTGCCATGGTGTGGACGGCTACTTTGTGGCCAAACGGCATTTGGGCAAGGTGTCACGCGGTGACCCCTGGCACAGCCTGCACAACATGCTCAATGGCCATCCCGATGACACCATGCCCGCCTTGCGTGAGCTGGACGCCAGTGTCACCAAGGACATTCTTGCGCACATCCAGACGCTGCAAGAGCGTCAATAGCGCGGCTCCCTTGCGTTGACGAGCGGACGCGAGCCAGTTACTTCAGGGTTTTCTGCCGACATAAGGTGTTTTACCCTGCGCTCTCAGGTGATAGCCTGATTCTTTTTGGTGCCGTGGGGGCCTACAGTCAAGGCTATGACACCAATTACCGATCAAGAACTGGCGCTGTTTCGACGCTTTATTTTTGAAGCGGCGGGCATCACCATGTCTGAGCAGAAAAAGGCGCTGGTGGAAGGGCGATTGTCCAAGCGGCTGGCCCTGCATGGTCTGGATAGCTTTGGCCAGTACTACAAATTTTTGACCTCTGGCGAGCACCCCGATGAAGTGCAGGTTGCGGTGGACTTGCTGACCACCAACGAGACCTATTTCTTCCGCGAAATCAAGCATTTTGAGTTTTTGCGTACCCAGGCACTGGCAGCGCGCGCCCGTGTTGAGCCGTTTCGCGTGTGGAGCGCGGCCAGCTCCAGCGGGGAAGAGGCCTACAGCATTGCCATGGTGCTGGCGGATTGCATGGAGACAACCCCTTGGGAAGTGTTGGGGACGGATATCAGCACCCACGTGCTCAAGGGTGCGGGGCGCGCCCTGTACACCATGGAGCGCGCGCGCCACATTCCTCCGGATTACCTGAAGCGCTTTTGCCTCAAAGGCTCTGGCGAACACCACGGCAAGTTGCTGATTGAGCGCAACCTGCGCAGCCATGTGCTGTTCCGCCAGCTCAACCTGAATGTGCCGCTGCCAAACATCGGAAAGTTCGACGTGGTGTTTCTGCGCAACGTGATGATTTATTTCAGCGACGACACCAAGCGCGAAGTGGTCGCGCGGGTGATTTCTGCGGTGAAGCCCGGCGGTTACTTCTGCGTAGGCCATTCCGAGAGTTTGAACGGCATCACCAGTGCGGTGGAGTCGGTTGCACCATCCATTTATCGGAAGGCAGGGTGAGATGCACCGCATTGAAGGCTTGATCGACATCTTCCTGCAGCCGGGCGAATTTTTTGTGGCCGATTCCGAGTACCAAATGCGAACCATGCTGGGCTCGTGCGTGTCGATCACGCTGTGGCACCCATTCAAGCGGGTGGGAGCCATGTCGCACTTTTTGCTGCCCACCCGCGGGGCATCGGATCGCACGGAAGGGAAAGACGCGCGCTATGGTGACGAGGCCATGGAACTGATGGTGAGTGAACTCAAACAGATGGGTGTGGCAGCCTCACAGTGCCAGGGCAAAGTGTTTGGTGGTGGGAATATGTTTCCAGACCACTTCCGCGCAGGCGCCATGAACGTGGGGCAGCGCAATGGCGAAGCGGCGCTGGCGCTGCTGAACCACCACGGCGTGCCCATCGTGTCCGAAAGCCTGTTTGGCCTGGGGCACAGGCAGATTATTTTTGACGTCCGCAATGGCGACGTCTGGTGTCATCAGGTTGCACCCATCAACTCTGGGCAAGAACCTGAAGGAGACTTGGTATGACGCGAATCAAAGTGTTGGTGGTGGATGACTCGGCGGTGGTCCGCCAGGTGGTGACCGAACTGCTGGGAGAAGACCCGGACATTGAGGTGATTGCAGCCTGTGCAGACCCCATACTGGCCATCGCCCGCATGAAAGTGCAGTGGCCCGATGTCATCGTGCTGGATGTGGAAATGCCGCGCATGGATGGCATCACGTTCTTGAAGAAAGTGATGGCCGAGCGGCCGACGCCGGTGGTGATTTGCTCCACATTGGCGCTGTCGGGTGCCAAGACGTCCATCGAGGCGCTGGCCGCGGGTGCGGTAGCCATCATCACCAAGCCCACGCTGGGCTTGAAGCAGTTTCTGGTGAATGCTTCGGATGACATGGTCACCGCTGTCAAAGCTGCAGCCAAGGCCAACGTCAAGAAATACCAACCGGTAGCGGCGCGGGAGAAGAACACCGCCGATGTCATCATGCCGGCCGCCGACAAGCACACCGCCATGATTCAGACCACCGAGCGCGTGGTGGCATTGGGCACCTCCACCGGCGGTACGCAGGCTCTGGAAGTGGTGCTGACCAGCCTGCCCCGGGTGACGCCCGGCATTGTGATCGTGCAGCACATGCCCGAAAAATTCACCGCCGAGTTTGCCAATCGGCTTAACAGTTTGTGCAAGATTGAGGTGAAAGAAGCCCAGAACAACGACCGCGTGATTCCCGGTCGCGCCCTCATTGCACCCGGGGGAAAACACATGCTGCTGCGCCGAACCGGTGCGCAGTATTACGTGGAGGTGATGGATGGCCCGCTGGTGAACCGGCACCGCCCATCGGTGGATGTGCTGTTCCGCTCGGTTGCTAAGTGCGCGGGTGCCAACGCGTTGGGCGTGATCATGACCGGCATGGGCGACGATGGTGCAGCCGGGCTGATGGAGATGCGCACGGCAGGTGCCCATACGCTGGCGCAGGACGAGGAAAGCTGCGTGGTGTTTGGCATGCCAAAAGAGGCCATCAAACGCGGCGGAGTGGAGCGCGTGGTGCCGCTAACCTCCATAGGCCGAGAAATTCTCGGGCAATTGCGCTTGTAGCAGTTACTATTACTTTTGTAGCGCGCTACGTAGTATCTACGAGGGCTGGAGGCCTATTTTGCCTTCAATTATGCTGCCAGCGCTTCGAGCAGCTCGGTCTCGATCTGGATCTGCTTGCGGTTGTGCTGCAGCTCCGGGCCATCGATGAGAAACGTGTCTTCCACCCGCTCGCCCAGCGTGGCAACCTTGGCCAGTTGCAGGTTCAGGTGGTGGTTGGCCAGCACGCGCGCCACGCTGTAGAGCAGGCCCACACGGTCGCTTGCCGAGATATTGAGCAGCCAGCGCTGGCCTTTTTCGTCGGGCGTGAGGGTGACGCGCGGCGCAATGGGAAAGCTCTTGACCCGGCGTGACACCCGCCCACGGCTGGGCTTGGGCAGCGGCCCGGCATCGGCGATCACCTTGGCCAGGCCGTTCTCCAGCATGCTGGTGAGCTCGCGGTAGTGCTCGGACATGTCTTCCGCAGGGGAGATGATCTGAAAGGTGTCCAGTGCGTAGCCCGCCTGCGTGGTGTGGATGCGGGCATCCAGAACGCTGAACCCGGCTTTGTCAAAGTAGCCGCAAATCCTGGCAAACAGGTCGGGCTGGTCTTGTGTGTACACCATGACCTGCAAACCCGTACCGCCAGGAGGCGAGCGGCGCGACCTCACGATCGGGCTTTGGGTGGCGACGTGGCGTGACAGGTGCTTGGTGTGCCAGGCGATGTCCACCGCATCGTGGCGCATGAAATAGCTGACATCCAGTGTGGCCCACAAGGCTTTTTCAGATTCAAAGGGCGAGGAGTGCAGCGCCAGAATGACCAGCGCCTCGCGTTTGCGGGCTTCCACATCGGCATCCGGGTCGGGCGCATGGCCACCCAGCGCGCGGCTGGTGTAGCGGTACAGGTCTTCGAGCAGCTTGCCCTTCCAGGCGTTCCACACCTTGGGTGAGGTGCCACGGATGTCGGCAACGGTCAGCAAGTAGAGCGCGGTGAGCTGGCGCTCGTTGCCCACGCGCTTGGCAAAGTCGGCAATGACTTGCGGATCACTCAAGTCTGACTTTTGTGCAATCCGGCTCATGGCCAGGTGTTCGCGCACGATGAACTCGATCAACTGGGTGTCTTCCAGCGAAAAGCCATGTTGCTTGCAGAACCGGCGGACTTCCACCGCGCCGAGGTCAGAGTGGTCGCCGCCACGTCCCTTGGCGATGTCGTGGAACAAGGCGCCGATGTAAAGCAGCCAGGGCTTGTCCCAGCCGCTGGCCAGTTGCGAACAGAACGGGTACTCGTGCGCATGCTCCACGATGAAAAAGCGGCGCATGTTGCGCAACACCATCAGGATGTGCTGGTCAACGGTGTAGACGTGGAACAGGTCGTGCTGCATTTGCCCGACGATGCGCCTGAAGACCCACAGGTAACGTCCCAGCACCGAGGTCTGGTTCATCAGCCGCATGGCATGGGTGATGCCTTCGGGCTGCATCAGGATCTGTCGGAACGTTTCGCGGTTCACCGGGTCGCTGCGAAAGCCTGAGTCCATCAGGTCGCGGGCGTTGTACAGCGCCCGCAGCGTGCGCGCGGAAAGCCCCTTGACCCCCACCGTGTTCTGGTAAGCCAGAAAGGTTGCCAAGATGGCGTGCGGCTTGCGTTGGTACAGGTCGTCGCTGACCACATCGATCATGCCGGCCTTGTCATTGAAGTCGTCGTCAATGCGGCGCAGGGCATGGGTGGTGGGGTTGAGCCGCTCCTCGATGTTGAGCATCAGAATCTGGTTGAGCTGGGCCACCGCCTTGGCGGCCCAGTAGTAGCGCTTCATCAGCTTTTCACTGGCACGCACGACGTGCTTGGCACCGGACCCTGCGGCAGGTGTCTCGCTCGAGTAACCAAATGACTCGGCCACCGCGTTTTGCAGGTCAAAAATCAGCCGGTCTTCGCGCCGGTTGGCCAGCAGATGCAGGCGGGCACGTACCCGCACCAACAGGGATTCATTGCGCAGAATCTGCTGGATCTCGAACGGAGTGGCCAGCTTGTTGGCCGCCAGCGTTTGCCAGTCGGCACCAAAACCGGCTGCCTTGGCCACCCACAAAATGACCTGCAAATCGCGCAGGCCGCCGGGGGACTCCTTGCAGTTGGGCTCCAGCGAATAGGGTGTGTTTTCGTATTTGGTGTGGCGCTGGCGCAGCTCCAGGGTCTTGGCAACAAAAAAAGCCTGCGGGTCCATGGCCGCGAAGAACGCGGTCTGAAACGCCGCCATCAGTTCGGCGTTGCCGGTAACCAGGCGGCATTCCAGCAGGGCGGTCTGGATGGTGACGTCTTTCGCTGCTTCGTCCAGGCAGGACGACAGGGTGCGCACGCTGGAGCCAATCTCAAGGCCGCTATCCCAGCAACTGCCGATGAAGGACTCGATTCGGTTCTTCAGATCGGGGTTGTGCTCGGGGTCCAGTGCATCGGGCATGAGTACCAGCACATCCACATCCGAAAACGGAAACAGTTCGGCTCGACCAAACCCTCCAACCGCCAGCAGGGCCAGCGGCGCAGGAATGCCCGCATGGGTCCACAGTTGCTGCAACACGCCGTCGGCCAGGTGCGCCAAACGGCCTAGGGCCTTGTGCACATCGCGCCCGGTGGCACCGGAATGCCCTATGGATTGCAGGAGTTGGGCTTTTTGGGCCTTGTATTCGGTGCGGACTGCCAGTAGGTCGGCCATAAGTTCAGTGCGATGGTGCGGTGCAGGTCAGGCGGCGACTTGTGCAGGCACAAACGCCGGTATGGGTGGCGATGCGGCAGACAGTGTCAGCACTTCGTAGCCTGTGCGGGTCACCAGAATGGTGTGTTCCCATTGCGCAGACAGGGAGTGGTCTTTGGTGACGATGGTCCAACTGTCTTTCTCCGGGCTGTCCTTGATGTCCCGTTTGCCCGCATTGATCATGGGCTCGATGGTGAAGGTCATGCCTTCCACCAGTTTTTCCAGCGTGCCGGGGCGGCCGTAGTGCAGCACTTGCGGCTCTTCATGGAAGCCTTGGCCAATGCCGTGGCCACAAAACTCGCGCACCACGCTGAAGCCTTGGCCCTCGGCGAATTGCTGGATCGCGTGACCGATGTCGCCCAGATGGATGCCGGGCTTGACCATTTTGATGCCGTGCCACATGGCGTCGTAGGTCACGGCGCACAAACGCTTGGCCGCGATGGACACCTCACCCACGGCGAACATGCGGCTTGAGTCTCCGTGCCAGCCATCCTTGATGACGGTGACGTCCACATTGACGATGTCGCCCTTTTTGAGCGGCTTGTCGTTGGGGATGCCATGGCATACCTGGTGGTTGATGGAGGTGCAGATGGATTTGGGGTAAGGCTTGCTGCCACCACCGGTGTAGTTCAAGGGCGCAGGAATGGCTTTTTGCACATCGACGATGTAGTCGTGGGCCAGCTTGTCGATTTCATTGGTCGTGACACCGGGCTTGATGAACGGCGTCAGATAGTCCAGCACTTCAGAGGTCAAGCGGCCTGCAATGCGCATGCCTTCAATGCCTTGGGCGTCTTTGTAGGTAATTGTCATGGGGGGAGATTATCCCCGAGGGCCATTCACTCTGTGCGCGGCCTGTCTTTCCAGGATGCGGCTCCCAGTAACACGAGCTGCAGTTGTTTGACAAAGTTCTCCATCATTTCTGCTTCCAGCAGAGGCTGCTCGGGCGGCAGGTCCAGGATTTCGGGTGCGGCTGCCAGCATTGTGGTTACCACCAGACCGCATACCATTTGCAGGCTGGCAGACGAGAGTTCCTTGTAAACCCCCAGGCGGCGAAAGTCTTGCGCCATCTCGTGGGTGAAGTGGGTGACCTCATTGCGGATCGCCAGACGCAGGATGCGACTGCCGCCGGACCGCTCGCTGGAGACGAACAGAAACAGCAGACGATTTTCCAGCACGTACTGGTGGTACACCCGGACCGAGCGACGCACCATTTCTCCCTCGGCGACATCGCTTTGCCGCGCCTCACGCAACAGGCGGCGCAGGGCCACACCCATTTCCTCCACCAGTTCCAGGCCGAGTTCGTCGGTGTTGCGAAAGTGGCGGTAGAACGCATTGGGCACCATGCCGGCCTCGCGCGCGATCTCGCGAATGCCCAGGCTGGTAAAGCTGCGTCCCTCGCCCATCAAGCCCAGTGCCGCCTGCAACAGGCTGTTGCGGGTGAGGTCCTTGCGCTCGGTGCGGGTGAGTTTGTCCTTGTCCTTGCGGTCTGCGGTGGGCGGTTTGGTCATGAGCGGAATTTTGATGTGTACGTTTGTAGTTTATCGAATGTCCGTTTTGGCACATTGTTTTACGCAATCAGGTGGCAATTTGGGTGTTGTCACTAATCGTTTTGTTGGATCTTGATATTGGGTGTACAAATGTACACAATAGTTCAAGTTAGAGAGTGTGTGTGAATTGATGCACTGCAATATTCGGTTAGGCAGAACGCTCTACGTCAAATGACCAATTGGTCGGTAACATGCGGCCCAAAAGGAGTTCCTCAATGACAGATTCGTACCTTGGCTTTGCCAATTCCCCTATCGGTTCCCGCCTTGCCGCCGCATTGGGATTGCCCCAACCGCTGCCCCTGGAGCGCTACAAATCCGGGCAACCGGTGATCAAAGGTGGCGTGCTGGTAGGTGGAGGCGGCACGCCACAGCTGCTGGTGCAATTGGCGGCGGCTTTCAAGGCCATGGGCGCCCAGACGGTGTCGCACAAGGACCTGCCACAGTGGATGGGCATTGCCAACCAGGCGGGCTTGATGACCGGGCGGTGGGGTACCGACGGCAAGCCGGGTGAAAAGGTCAAAGCCCTGGTGTTTGACGCCACCGGTCTGGAAGACAGCGCGCAAAGCGATGCGATCTACAACTTCTTCCATGACGCGGCACGCTCTGTGTTGCCCTGTGGGCGTGTGATTGTGCTGGGCCGTCCGCCCGAAGTGTGCAAGACGCCGCGTCAGGCCACGATTCAGCGCGCGCTGGAAGGGTTGACCCGCGCGCTGGCCAAGGAACTTAAGCGCGCCATCACCGTGCAACTGGTCTATGTGGCCGAGGGCGCTGAAGACCAGCTGGAAAGCACCCTGCGCTTCTTGCTGTCACCCCGCTCGGCCTATCTGTCGGCTCAGGTGGTGCGCGTTGGATTGCCCGTTGGACCAACTGCTGCAACCATCGACTGGAACCAGCCTCTGGCGGGCAAGAAGATTCTGGTCACCGGGGCGTCCCGCGGGATTGGGGCATCCATTGCCGAGGTGATGGCGCGCGACGGTGCGCAAGTCATTTGCCTGGATGTGCCGCAGGCGCAAGAAGGTCTGGATGAAATCGCCAAGAAGCTGGGCGCCAAGGCATTGGCCTTGGACATCGGTTCTATGGAAGCCCCACAGGCCCTGGTGGATGCTGCTTTGGCAGATGGTGGTTGGGACGTGGTGGTGCATAACGCCGGTATCACCCGTGACAAGACCATCGCCAACATGAAAGACCACTTGTGGCAGGCGGTGGTGAATGTCAACCTGTCCACCCAGGAACGCATCAATGACGCATTGGTTGCGTCTGGCGCGCTCAAGGCCGGTGCGCACATCGTGTGCGTGTCGTCCATCTCCGGCATCGCCGGCAATTTGGGCCAGACCAATTACGCGTTGTCCAAAGCGGGTGTCATCGGCATGGTGCAGAGCATGGCTCCGGTGCTGGCACGAAAGGGCATCACGATCAACGCGGTTGCACCTGGTTTTATCGAGACCCAGATGACCGCAGCAGTGCCCTTTGCCATCCGCGAAGCGGGGCGTCGCATGAACTCCATGGGGCAGGGCGGCCAGCCGGTGGATGTGGCTGAAACGATAGCCTGGTTTGCCTCACCGGCATCCAATGGTTTGACCGGCAACGTGGTGCGCGTTTGCGGTCAGAGCCTGATTGGGGCATGAGCATGAAACCCATTGAAGTGACTGAAACCCCCAGCCTGGCGGCGACCTTTTTTCGGGCCCTGGGCACTGGAGCCAAGCGCCCTGGCTTGATCAAGAGTCTGCCCAAGGTTGAACTGGTCTTGCCGCGCGTGGAGTTGAACGCGCAGCACATCGGCCAATACTCGGCCTTGTGCGGATTCAAGATGGGGCAGGGCGTGCCTCTGATCTACCCGCAACTACTGACCTTTCCGCTGGTGACGGCCTATGTGTGCTCGGACGATTGTCCGTGGCCTGCCATGGGTACCGTCCACCTGGCCAACCGCATCACCCAGTACCAGTCACTCAATCCCGGTGATGTGGTGCGCGTGGAGTTGGGCGCCGGCAACTTGTTCGCGCATGAAAAAGGACAGGTGTTCACGCTGGATCTGCGTATTTTGCGGGGCGACGATCTGGTATGGAGCGCCACGCAAAGTTTGCTGCGCGTCGGCGTGAAGGCAACGTCGGGCGGGCCCTACGCCAGCCAGATTGCGGCAGATGCCCCCTTGTCCTGTCAGACGGAGTTTTCTGCAACGGCCGACCTGGGCCGGCGTTACGGCGCAGTCTCTGGTGACCGCAATCCCATCCACATGGCGGCGCTGTCTGCCAAACTGTTTGGCTTCAAGCGCGCCATTGCCCACGGTATGTGGACCAATGCCCGTGCGCTGTCGTTCCTGTTGCCTGCCACTCCGGTGGAGAAAGCCACGCTGGACGTGGAATTCAAGACGCCGCTGTATCTGCCGGGCCGCGCCCAGCTGTGGAGTGCGCGCGAGGGCAACTCGGCGCTGTTTGAAGTGCGCGATGCCAAAGGGCAAAAGCCCCACCTGCGCGGTCAGCTGAACTACTGATACCGCGACGCCACCAATCCAAGCCAAATTCAACCATTTCCTAGAGGACATCACCATGAACACTATCCGTCGCGTCGCCATTCTGGGCGGCAACCGCATTCCCTTTGCCCGCTCCAACTCGGTGTATTCCCAGGCCTCCAACCAGGAGATGCTGACCGCCACTCTGCAGGGCCTGGTAGACCGCTTCAACCTGCATGGCGAGCGCCTGGGTGACGTAGTGGCTGGTGCCGTGATGAAGCATTCGCGGGACTTCAACCTGGTTCGCGAATCCGTACTGTCCACCACCTTGTCGCGTGATACACCCGCGT
>DAOQRI010000059.1:0-10283 GCA_035355475.1 Rhodoferax sp.
GACTTCACTCCTGGTCGAAGCCTTTTTGTACGAAGAGCAGACGCGCCGGGGCATCAGCATCAAGCACTGGGAGGAGTTTGAGGACGTGGCCGACCATTGCACGGTGTGCCACAAGTGCCTGTCACCGTGCCCGGTGAAGATCGACTTTGGTGACGTGACCATGAACATGCGCAACCTGTTGCGCAAGATGGGCAAGAAGTCGTGGCGCCCGGGAAATGCGGCAGCCATGTTCTTTTTGAGTGCAACTAATCCCGAAACCATTAAGCTGATGCGCAGCCTGATGGTGGGTGTGGGATTTCGTGCCCAGCGCCTGGCCAACCAGGTGCTGCGCCTGGTCGCCAAACGGCAGACTGCCAAGCCGCCAGCCTCGGTGGGACCGGCTCCGATCAAGGAGCAGGTCATCCACTTCATCAACAAGAAGATGCCCGGCGGTCTTCCCAAGAAGACAGCGCGCGCCCTGCTCGATATTGAAGATCCGGACTACGTGCCCATCATCCGCAACCCCAAAGTGACGACGGCCGAGACGGAGGCTGTTTTCTATTTCCCGGGTTGTGGCTCTGAACGCCTGTTCAGCCAGGTTGGACTGGCTACCCAGGCCATGCTGTGGCATGCGGGTGTGCAGACGGTGCTGCCGCCAGGCTACCTGTGCTGTGGATACCCGCAGCGCGGTTCCGGCCAGTTTGACAAGGCAGAGAAGATCATTACTGATAACCGTGTGTTGTTCCACCGGGTGGCCAATACACTGAATTACCTGGACATCAAAACCGTGGTGGTGAGTTGTGGCACCTGCTACGACCAGTTGCAGGGTTACAAGTTTGAGGAGATTTTTCCTGGCAGCCGCATCATTGACATCCACGAGTACCTGCTGGAAAAAGGAATCACCTTGCCTGCCGGGCAGGGCGGGTTTTTGTACCACGAGCCCTGCCACAACCCGATGAAATTGGGTGATTCCATGAAGACGGTCGAGGCGCTGGTGGGCGACAAAGTGATCAAGAGTGAGCGCTGCTGCGGTGAATCGGGCACATTGGGTGTGACACGCCCTGACATATCCACCCAAGTGCGGTTCCGTAAGGAAGAAGAGATCCGTAAGGGCGAAGCGTCGCTACGTGCATCGGGCGCGGCAGGTACGCAGGACAACGTCAAGATTCTGACCTCCTGCCCCAGTTGCCTGCAGGGATTGACCCGATTTGGCAACGACCTGAACACCGGCTTGCTAGAGGCGGACTACATCGTGGTCGAGATGGCCAATCAGATTCTGGGTAAAGACTGGCTGCCGCAGTATGTGCAGACAGCGAACGCCGGAGGCATCGAACGCGTGCTGGTATAGGGTAGATGCGGTGTTGGATGCGTAAGCTGGGACAATTAGTGCTTCGCTAGCTTTGGGTTCACAGTTCGCCTGCATGGCCCACTAGAGCAGACAAAAAGCGCCCGAGTATGACGGGGGCTGCCGCTGTTTTGAACGCTTGACGGCGCGCCAAATCGGACAACTGCTCAAACGTCGGCGATGGCATGTAGGCCATACGCAAAGCGTGCTGCCAGTCGTCTATTGGCGCGTGAGCGTCCAATAGCACACCTCCTGCACCAACCGTGTCCGGCAATGCTCCACGGTTACTGGCGACGACAGGTATGCCGTTGATTTGTGCCTCAACCACTGTGCGGCCAAAGGCTTCTTCCCACAGGCTGGGCATGAGCAGGGTGCGAGACCGCGCATATACCGGGCGCATGTCGTGTGTGGGGGGGGACCATTCGATATTTGGCAAGAGGGAAGCACGCTTCAGACAATAGTCCCGCCATTGTGGGGAAAGTCCCCAGCTTTCCGATACCAGAAACGGAATGTCCGGACATACTTCAGCCAGTGCAAACATGATCTCCACACCCTTGATCGGGGTTGGGTTGACAAATAACACACGGTTACCGCGCTCGGCAACAAAGTACCTTTCAGGTAATACGAGCGGAGGGATGACGGTGCTGTCTATCCCGCACAGTGCAAGCCAACGCTGTGCAGTGAATTCGGAGTTCGTCAAATAGAGAATGGTGGGATCGGGCACTAGCGTACCGCCCAACTGATGCGTTTCGACGTTGTGCAGGTAAACCGCAGGGGTTTTCCGGTCTCCAAGGCGGCCATCACCATTGGAATGAGTGTTGTACCACTCTGAATCACAATGATCGAGGGCTCCCAAGCGGCGACAAGCAAGGCAAGGTCCTGAATCGGATCGGCAACACGGAACACGGGATATCCGTATTCATTGTCATTTCTTGGTCTGCGATCCGATAGAGACCCGGCATGCTCTTTCAGGCCACACAATACTGCGGCTTCTACACCAACCCCGATCAATGCCGAACAGAGGTCGTCGGTCGTGGTCTGGAGCCCGCCTACTACTTCCGGGAGGTGCGGGTAGACCGATGCAAAAAGAACCCGCATGAAATCTGAATCAAGACTGAATTTGTGCCGTCGTGTTTCCCATCACGTCGCGCAAAGATTGGCCAGGAGTCTGGCTTTGAATCTCCGTCGACACGCGCTGCCCACGATCAGGGGCAAGTGATGTGCGGGGTGCGTTCAGGCTGTTCGGGCGATCATTCGTGCTGATCAGATTTCCGCCAGAAGCCGGACGATTTCCTTGGCGGCTTTCGAATCGACTGACCAAGTTTGCCATTTCTGCGGCGGATTGCCTAAATGGTGCGCCTATGCCGGTGCTTAGGGCTATTACCGAAAACCCTGGTCGCGTGACCCTTGGCCCGGTCTGACCATCGGGAGACAGAACATCCATGTGTTCTCCGAACAGGAAAGTAGCCCCTGTTTGATTGGCCTGCGCATCGACCAACGAAATGCCGCCTCGAATACCAATAGTGGCCGTGGCGGTGCGTACCAAGGATGAGTTGGTGCCCTTGGGGCTGGTCAGTTTGCTGATGAATCCCCCAACCACCCGCAATGAGCCCTTGAGCAGGTTTACGGCGATATTGCCGCGCTGCTCTTTGGGGTGAAATACAAACTCGTCAATGACGAGTTCAGAGTTGGGCCCGAGGGTCATGGATGACTGGTCCATGAACAATATGTGGATGATGCCGCTACCGTCTGTCCTGAATCGCTCACCGTACGCAACGGAGTTGCCTATGTAGACCACACGTTCATTGGTTGCCGAAACGACCCCTGCACGCATGGAGGTTACCACCCCCACTTGTGTGCCAACCTCTGTGGCAGCGGTTGCACTCGGGGCACCCAATCCGGTTGCCGCCGCCGCCGCGGCTGCCAACCACCAATCATTGATATCTATAGGGGCCATGATGTTCTCCTGCCTGTGTTCAGTATTTCCAGATCACAGCCACTGTGCCGGACGAATTGGTGCTGGTGAAATTTGCAATATTCGATGACGTGTCGCTGTAGTCCAACTGGAATTGCAGGGAAATGTCACGACTCAGAGGCATATTGTTGACCAGCGACGCCCGCCAGGTGGAGTCGTTCCGTGCACTAAATGGCTGGGCTATGGGATCGGGGCCGCGGTAGTCTTTGCGTGATGCGGAAATCGATACGGTAGTCGTCCATGGCAAGGCAGACGAGCCCACTAGTGGCGCATAACTAAGCAGGTAAGAAAACTGGATGTGTGGCTCTCGGTATGCGGAGTACGCAACATTGCCATCCATGTCGGTATAGCCCAGCTCCGTAATTACAAAACGGCCGGGGCTAGTTTCCGCGGCGGCGGTAATCCGGGCAATCTGGCGCGTGCCACCTTGCAAGGATACATTGGGCATATCTTCGCGTGATGAGAATACCAATTTGGTATTTTCATAGGCACCACTCCAGGTCAGAGACTCAGATGCCCGGAAATCTCCATCAATACCAATGCCATTGTTTGTGAAATGAGAACTGCCATTGGCCATGACGGCACCTGCTATCAGGTGTGGGCGAATCAGCAATTCCGTAGCAGCCATGGGCCTAAAGCGCACACCAGTGGTCCCCGCCAAAATCGTCAAATCAAAGGGTTTGGAGTTAACTTGCTTCGCATAGCTATCCACCGAGTTGTAATGGCTGGCGTATGCCACCAGGGACGACACCAGTGAGGCTTCGTTTTGTTTGTCCAGATCCAGCTCGTGATCGATCTCACCCCAAATATGGGTATCCACATCGGACTTCGGCCCTATGTCCTTCCCACGCGCAACGGGAGCACCCAAATAGAGAATCTGGCTGTTGTTCGTAACACTGGTCGGGTTGCTTTGCCCGCGCACTCCGAGCATCAGCGTGCCAGACAGTCGGGAAGTTTTGTTGCGCTGAACAACATCGCGTAATAGCGATTCAGCCTGTGCCCTGAGAGTAGGCTCCAAGCCTGGGTCATCAATGGCTGTTCGCAGGTAGCTTTCGGAAATGGCATATGAGCCCAGCCGGTAGTACAACACGCCAAGTTCGACACGAATGCGTGCCGGGGCATCTGGCATGAGCAAAAGTCCTTCGAGTGCAGCAATACCGCCTTCGAAGTTGCCAATGCCAACCAGCAACGTTGCGTACTTGCTGCGCGCTTCCATGGAGTTTGCGTTTGCAAGCACTTCACGGAATGCACGGTCTACATCTTGTGCGGTTGGGGGCGGCACATTTTGGGCCAGTGCGGACGTAGCGACTGTCCCGAGACATAAGGCCAGCAGCACCTGGTTTTTGGCTGAAATGGGTAAATTTATTTCAATCATTGTCTTGATCCTGGAAAGGATTGCCGCTAGGTTGACCATGAGTGGAAACTCACACTGCCGGATTGTCCAGTACTCGGGGAAATATAGCAAGTTCTTGGTCTGGCAGATGGCGTTATTCCGTGGTCAGAGTGAAATCACTGTAATAGTCATCCAAGCACGCTTTGAGCGCCACTTTCCAGTGGCGCATGCCGTTGATTTGACGTAGATTCAGTTTTGAATTGATCAGGCACTCTGAGGAAGGTCGCCTGGCGAAATATTCTTGACTGAAGTGATTGGATGGTACTTGGGCAATGCTGACCCGGTTCTGCAAACCCGTGAACTCCAATATGGCCTGTGCGATTTCCAGACGGCTGGTCAACCCGTCGCACGCCATGTTGAAAACACCCCAATATTCATTTTCGAGTAGGGTGCGCACATTGTGGGCGAAGTCTCTTGTATAGGTAGGGGAGCCAAACTTGTCGTTGACGATCTTTAGCTCGGTGACCCCTTCTTTCAGTTGGCGCATGACTTTCTGAACAAATTTCTTGTCCTTTGATGGCCCTCCGCCCATCATCCAGCCAGCGCGGCACACCAGGTGCCGCAACACATGTTCGCGTACAAAGACCTCGCCGGCGTACTTGGACCGAGCATAGCAACTCATGGGATTAGGAGTATCCCAGTCATCAAATTGGGACTTATGCCCATCAAAAATGCCGGCTGTACCAATGTAGAGCAATGGAACGCCGATTTCATTGGCGATGTATGCAGCGTTTTCTACGGCAATGGTGTTGGTTAGCCATGCATTCCCGGGATTGCGCTCACAGTCTTCCATATCGGTGCAAGCACCCAAGTGAAACAAATAGTCCGGACGGAACTCGGCCACATCCTGGCGATAGGCTTCCAAGTCACGAATGTCGAGGTATGAGAGCCATGGCGCATTGACATCGATGTCGGTGCATTTCAAAGCATAGTCTGCCCGAAAAACTTCGTAGAACGCCTCCCCCAACATGCCGCCGCAACCCGCAATGTAGATCTTATTCATGCGCTTTGTTCAAGATTGCTTTGTTCTGATTGACCTCAATGGCATACCGCTGCAAGAAATTGCCCAGAGGAGAATTTTGCGTTACTGCAGGCCTAAGGTGCTGAGCAAGTAGCTCTGGTTTGTCGGACTTGAATCCACTCATATGCATCAAAGTAACAGGTTCACCGCAGAATGTCAGTTTTTCCTGAACATCGTAGGTGAAGTCCCGTTCAGAGCAAACTCTCCAGTGCCCCAGGTTGAGACCAATCGCACGGCTGACGTGAACGCCCTTGAAGAAACACGGTACCAGGTCTAGCCACTTTTGGTCGGTGAATACGCCCTGTTCCCTGCTGTCATAGGCGTACCGCGTTACGCGATCCTGCCACCAGTCCAGAAAGCGAATTCCATCGTCGGAAAGTCCCACGCCGATCATTCCGCCGTTGTAAACACCGACACAGAGCATTCCAATTTCCTCGGCATGTGGGTCGCCGGAAAATGGGTACAAAAGGTGCGGTGTCAGGAAGACGGAGAAATTTGGTCGTTGCGGGAGCAGTGCATCCAGTGGACCAACCAGGTAAGTGTCCGCATCCATATAAAAAATAGGACATCCCACAGTTCTGGCCAGAAAGCGCACCAAGTACGATTTCAACGCGCAGCACAACTCCAGTATGTTGTAGCGCTGGACCATCTTCTGCCAAGTCTCCGGTTCAATCACATCACTCAACCGAACCAGCGTCGTGCCTTCGGGGACAAGATTGGGGTCGTCGGAATCCACAACCAACAAGTAAATCCGGCCTGCGAAATGCTTGCGCACGGAATGCGCAAACGTATTCATCAGAGGGACGTGACTCCGTGTACTTAGACTGCAGACCACATATTCGTACTTTTTGGTGACTGCCTGCAACGTCGGTTCTTTTGTGTCAACCGCCTCGTCATCCCCTGCAAGAATCGACTCCGAACAGGAGTCTTGTACAGCACTGGACTCAGCTTGGCGCAATAGTGGTTGGGCCGAACCATCCAACGCACTCCATTTCTTCTTCAAAAAGCCATAAATCTGTTCGTGGAGGATCTGGCCACGCAGTTGACAGTCGTTCCACTCATCCCGCAAGCTCAATGAATGCTTGATGGCCTGCATCGCGTTCAGATAATTGCCATCCGAGCGGTAGGCTTGGGCCAGTCCATACCAGGCTGACGCGTCATTCGTGCTGTGATTCACGGCATTTTGGAATGCAGTTATCGCCATGCCAAAATTGCGTTCATCGAGAAATAGCCAGCCCAGTTGCCGCCATGTGTCGTTGGCATTTATTTCGTTAACTACGAGAGCGGTATGCAGGGCATCTTTCGCTTCGTCCTGGCGACCTTGCCTGGTACGGATCTGAGCCAGCGCGCGCCAGGCCTGGCCGGAGTCTTTAGCCTTGGAGACCGCAACTTCTGCATGTACTGAGGCCGCAGTGAGGTCGCCACAAGCCTCCAACACGACTGCTGCCAGGATGTCGTTCGCAGGATTCCCGTGCTCTAGCGCCAACACACTCTCTGCACAATCGCGTGCGACTCGCAGATCGCGGCACTCCAGAGCGAGCCATCCAGCTTGGCGTAGTAGCTCAATCGAATCCGGAGACCGACGCACCGCGCGGCACAGCGCGCGTACGGCCATTCCCCGCTGTTTGCGCTTCACCAGAACCCTGGCGAGCCACAGCCAACTCATCCCATTCAGCGATTGAAGTTTGAGTGCGCTATGGCAAACGGAACGAGCATCCGCTGTGCGATGGAGGTCAAGCAGTAGTTGAATTTCTTGATGCAATAGATTTATGGAACGCGGGTTCAGAGTCAATCCCTCGGCAATTGTGCCCAGTGCTTCGTCGTTTCTTTCCAAACGATGTAACACAGTGGATAGGTGGTAACGCGCTTCTTCCTGCGAAGGATCCAGCCGAAGTGATCTTGAGAGTTGCAAGACCGACTCATTCCAATAGTCGGGGCCATTGTCGATGAGGATGCAGCCCAAAAGGGTGAGAGCTGTTGGCCAATCATGGTGAAGTCGCAGAGCACTTTGGGCGGATTGCAACGCCTGAGCGCTGTCGCCGGTCGCCCGGTAAGCCGTAGCCAAGCCGTACCAGGAATTCGCATCATCTTTTTGGCTCTCAACGGCATCTGAAAAGGCTTTCACTGCCTCGCCAAAACGATGATCGGAAAAGTAAACCCAGCCCAGAAGCTTATAGGTATCGCTCAGAACCTTTGGGCCAAGGTCAAGTGCCGTTTTAAGCGCCTCTTCAGCTTCGTTCAACTGGCTTTGGCGGTAGCGCATTTTCGCCAACGTATGCCACGCTTGGGCCGACCGGCTGTCCTGGGCGACGGCCATTTCTGCATGCGCTGAAGCGGACGACAGATCACCATTGGCTTCCAACACGAGAGCTGCCAAAACTTGGTTCGCTGAATCGTTGGGTGCGAGTGCCACCAGTTGCTCAACCGCATCCAGCGCGGTTTTCAGATCGCCGGATTCCAGTGCCAGACAGCTGGTTTGATGCCAGATTTCTGGCCGCTCTGGTTCCAGGCGACGAGCACGTGCAAGGATGCGAGCGGCTGCCACAGAGCGTTTGCGCTGTACAAGGACCAGCGCAAGCAGATACCAACTCAACCCATTTTGCGGCTGCAGTTTCAGCAGACGATGGCAGGCCGCACGGGCTTCGACGGTCCGGCGAAGCTCGATTAGCAAATGGGTTTTCTGCTCCAAGAGTTCGGTGGCACCGGGCAACAGTTGCAGACCATCCTCAAGGGTTTTGAGTGCCTCGTCGCTTCGGCCCAGTCGCAGCAGCGCCGTGGCGAGGTGTACACGTGAATCCTTTCGTGCTGGCTCAAGATCTACGACTTCTGTCAATTGCCTTGCTGCCTCTTCCCATTGCTGCAGGCAGACCAAAAGCCACCCCAGTTGCGCCTTGGTATCTGGCTGTGCATTCTTAGCCAGTGCCATCCTGCAGTAAGTGACCGCTTCCTCAAACCTGCCCAGGTCGCTCAGTTGCCAAGCGAGTGCAACTGCTGCTTCAGAGAGTTCTGGATCAATGGCGACCGAGGTTGCCAAAGCCTGACAGGCCTCCTCACGGCGACTTTGACGGACAAAAACAAGTCCAAGATACCAGTGCAGTGGAGCGTACGCGGGATGGCGCACGAGGGATGAAGTGAGAATCGACTCTGCCTCAGTCTCCGAGCCCGCCGACAGCAGGAACCATCCTAAGGCGGCACTTGCGTGGGGTTGGTCAACCGGAGCCTGCGCCATCGAAAGTCGTGCCAGTTCTATCGCTGCATCCAGTCGCCCTTCGTCAAAACACGCCCAAGCCCTTTCGAGGTTCGCATGCATGGAACCCGAATCTTGATTGTTAACCGTCACATGCATAGTTGGCGAAGTCACTTTCGGCGCGGCGCAAATAGACGTACTGGAAAGGACTATTGCCAGGGTCTTCGGCGTCCACTTCTTCAATTGGTCCAATGATACTTTGGCTGCCCGTCACCAGTCCATTTGAACTTGTAGGCATCAAATGAATTGCCTTACTTTTTATGATCCGCAAATAATGTAGCCGTCGAACTGGATGGCGACCCAGCCAAGATATTTCTGATTGCTATAAACTGAGAAAATGCGGAGAAGCGTGGACGGGCCACGACGGGAGTTTCCTCGATTCCTATTGACGGACAGATTTGGTAGCTGTTTTCGACGGGCTATTTTGACCAAAATGGGGCGCCTTCGTCAGTTGATCAGTGTTCCTTCCACACTCTTTGCGTATATTTTCACCAACTTCACTTTGGGCAATTCTTAGATGGCAGGTTTGAAAACCGGCGCTCCGGCGCCACTGAATTTGACCGTACACAATCAGTCGCGGGTGTTGGAGGTCGGCTTTTCCGACGGAGCGAGTTTTCGCATTCCATTTGAGTTGATGCGCGTGTATTCACCCTCCGCGGAGGTTCAAGGGCACGGACCTGGCCAGGAGACCTTGCAGACGGGCAAACGAGACGTGGGGCTTGAAGCCTTGGACCCTGTTGGGAACTATGCGGTACAGCCCCGATTTTCTGACGGCCACGATTCTGGTATTTTTTCCTGGGACTACCTTTATTTCCTGGGGTCAGAGCAGGAGCGGCTGTGGAAGGACTACTTGGATCGGCTCTCGGTCGCTAGTATCGATCGGGATACACCGATGGCCCAGAAAGCGGGCTCAGCGTGTGGAAGCCATTGATTTGTATTTTGCTATAATAATAGTAGCATCAAGTGGATCTACTACGAGGGCTAGAGGCTGATTCTTGAATAGATATTTATGACAACAACGCATTTTGGTTTCAAGTCAGTTGACGAGGCGGAAAAGGCGCGTCATGTCCGCAGTGTGTTCGACTCGGTCGCCCCCAAGTACGACCTGATGAATGATTTGATGTCCATGGGTTTGCATCGAGCCTGGAAGGCGTACACCGTGATGACCGCCAACTTGAAGGAAGGCGACATGGTGCTGGATATCGCCGGAGGCACGGGAGACTTGGCGTTGGCTTTTTCGAAGAAGGTCGGTCAATCAGGACAGGTTGTTCATACCGATATCAACGAAGCGATGCTTCGCACCGGCCGCAATCGCCTGCTGGA
>DAOQRI010000060.1:0-9991 GCA_035355475.1 Rhodoferax sp.
GGTGATGCCGCAGGTCGGATTCGACTGGCGGGACTGGCTCAGAATGGCGTCGATAGCTGCGTCACTGCAGTCTACGGCGCGGCTGGCATAGAGCAGACGTACAAGCATGGCAGACCTTTCGTGGGAAATTGGGGAGTCAGGAATTGGTTTTCTTGGGGATCAGCGACAGGAATTCCCGGCGCAGGTTGGGGTCCTTGAGGAACACGCCGCGCATGACCGAATTGATCATCTTGCTGTCCATGTCCTTCACGCCGCGCCAGGCCATGCAGTAGTGGCTGGCTTCCATCACGATAGCCAAGCCGTCAGGCTGTGTCTTTTCCTGAATCAAATCTGCCAGTTGAACAACAGCCTCCTCCTGGATCTGGGGTCGACCCATGATCCACTCCGCCAGGCGGGCGTACTTGGACAAGCCAATCACATTGGTATGTTCGTTGGGCATGACCCCGATCCATATCTTGCCGATAACCGGGCAAAAGTGGTGGCTGCAGGCGCTGCGTACTGTGATCGGACCCACAATCATCAATTCATTGAGATGCCCGACATTGGGAAATTCCGTGATGCTGGGGCCCTCCACATAGCGCCCTCTAAATACCTCGTTGAGGTACATCTTGGCGACCCGGCGTGCGGTGTTATCGGTGTTGTGGTCATTGTCGGTATCGATGACCAGGCTATCCAGAACCCCCTGCATCTTGACTTCGACTTCGTCGAGCAATTGCGCAAGCTCATCTGGAGTCACAAATTCAGCAATATTGTCGTTGGCATGGAACCGCTTGCGGGCGGCCAACAGGCGTTCCCGAATTTTCACGGAAACCGGTGTGCCCTCATCAGCATCAGTTTGGTTCATTGTGGTCTGCGATTTCATTAACATGCGGGAATACTACCAGCCTTTGATCAATAGGGTTTTTGGTCACTAGCCCTTGTATAAATTACGTAAGACGCTATAAAATTAGTAGCGCCTGCCAGCCAGCAACAACATCAATCGCATCGCTCCAAACGCCAGCCAGTCCAGCGCTCGCTGTTGCCACGGGCGCTTTGCATACCCTTTTTCATCCAGCTTGACGCCGTGGGTCTGCATCGCCGATACCAAGCCCGCCCTTAGCTCCTGCGCAAAGGCTGCGTCTTCGATGACCACATTGGCTTCGCGTGCCAGCAGCAAACTCAGTGGGTCCAGATTGGAAGACCCCACTGTGGCCCAGCGACCATCCACGACCGCTACCTTGGCATGCAGAAAGCCCGAAGAGTACTCATGTATCTCGACACCCGCAGCCAACAGCACACCATATACGGGGCGGGCGCCGTGGTATTGCATGAAATATTCATAGCGCCCCTGCAGCAGAAGCCGCACCCGCACGCCTCGGCGCGCGGCATGGATAAGCGCGCGACGCAATTTACCTCCAGGTAAAAAGTATGCGTTGGCTATGACTATTTCCTGTCGTGCATCGGCGATGGCCTTTCGGTAGGCGCGCTCAATGCGGTTGCGGTTGCGCACGTTGTCGCGCAGAACCAATGCTGCCGCAACGTTGAATTGCCCCTCCAAACCAGGTACCGACCGAATCGACTTCGACCGAAACGGAGACAGATTTGCTTCCTTCCAGGTCTGACGGGCATTTTCAAATTGAAGCTTTTCCAGCAGCCGCGTGATCTGCAATCGCCCCCAAAACTGGACCATGGCGCTATGCGCCGTGGCAACTAGGGGGCCCTGAACCAAAACCGCGAAGTCGAACCTTGGTGACTCCAGTTGGCCATAGGCCGGGTCAAAGTAGTCGTCAAGCACGTTGATTCCGCCACAAAATGCAAGATCGGCATCAACGACACACAACTTCCGATGCAATCTGCGCCAACCCAGCGGGATCAACAAGCCCCACTGTCCAAGCGGAGAGAAAAGGTGCCACTGGACACCGGCAGCGTCGAACCGTTGCGCCCACTGCTTCGGCACCGTCGAAGTGCCGACCCCATCCATGACCAAGAAAACGGCAACGCCCCGAATGGCAGCCCTTTCCAATGCGGCCGCTACCCGTTCACCGGATGCATCGAAACTGAAGATATATGTCTCCAGCCGCACTTCGTGCACGCTGGCATCAATGGCACCCACCAGCGCAGCAAAAAAATCTGCACCGCCCTTGAGTAGCCGGACCTGATGTCCAGTATGGAGCGTAGTCGCAGTCACCGGAGTTCCGTTGGAAATTCAAATTCAGCAATCAGTGGCAGGTGGTCCGACATGCGGCCCCAAATTCGACCCCGCGGCACATGCAAACCCGTTGGAGTGAGCCCTCTGGCATACACATAGTCCAATTGCACGACTGGCAATCGTGAGGGGAAAGTGGCGACCCGCTCGCTTTCAAATGCCACTAAGCCCACTGCACCCAGGCTGGAACGCACGGTAGTCCCCCAATCATTGAAGTCGCCCGCAACGATCACCGGTGAATTCTGCGGAATCTCGCGTTCGATGAACCGCACCAACTGTGCTATCTGTCGAATCCTGCTGGCTTTGATCAACCCCAGGTGCACCACCACGACATGCACTGCAACACCATGCACCGTAACCTCCGAGTGCAGGAGCCCGCGCTGCTCGAACCGGTGGTCCGACATGTCTTCATGCTGGTGCGCAACGACCGGCCAGCGGGAGAGCATGGCATTGCCATGTTCTCCGTGGCGCGTGAGTGCATTGGTGCGGTAAATGGCGGTATAGCCTTCCGGCGCCAGAAAGTCTGCCTGTGGCATATCCGGCCAAAGCGCGAAGTGTCGGGCTTCGCGCCGGTGCATTTTCCGTACTTCCTGGAGGCAGACGATATCAGCGTCCAACTGTTCGACCGCGTGGCCCAGGTTGTGAATCTCCAGCCGCCGCGTCGGCCCAATGCCCTGCACGCCCTTGTGAATGTTGTAGGTTGCCACCCGCAGCAGCGTCATGTCGCTTCAATCCCATGAGTAGGCATGCTTGAGGACAAGCGTGGTAACTGCAAAATAGCTTCTGCATTCGAGGGTGAAAAGCACTTGTCCGCAGCATCCCGGTATGGGAGCCACTGGTAATCCGTGTGCTCCCGCGGATTCAGACGAATGGGGCAACCCGCAGGTACCCGCAGACCAAACAGATGCTCGGTGTTGCGCGTAACACCCGGCGGGTAGCGGTGCACCCATTGGGGGTAAATGTCGTACACATTGATGAGCCTCCAATCGCATAGTAGCGCTGGTTTGGTCTCGTCAGCCGCACTATCGATCCCGGTCTCCTCCCACACTTCACGCATGGCAGTGTCCATCAAATCTTCATCGGGTCGATCTTTGCTGCCTGTAACCGATTGCCAATACTCTGCACCCAGGTCGTCACCGTCAGCTCGTCGAATCAGCAACACGTCGAGGGCATCGGTAAAGATAACAACCAGTACCGATTCCGGAATTTTGTAAGGTTTGACCATAAAAAAGGGCGCCGTAATAGCGCCCTTTCATTGTGCCCCATTGGCACTTACTAAACTGCCTTGGCGGCCTCTGGCGTGCGCAACCGAATATGCAATTCACGCAACTGCTTCTCATCTACGGGGCTGGGCGCCTGCGTCAGCAGGCACTGAGCACGTTGTGTCTTGGGGAAGGCGATCACGTCGCGGATGGACTCAGCGCCCGTCATCAGGGTCACGATGCGGTCCAGTCCAAAAGCCAGTCCACCGTGCGGAGGCGCTCCGTATTGCAGAGCATCCAGAAGGAAACCAAACTTGAGTTGAGCCTCATCAGGCGTAATCTTGAGCGCATCAAACACTTTTTGTTGCACGTCTGCGCGGTGGATACGGACGGAGCCTCCGCCCATTTCCCAACCATTGAGCACCATGTCGTAGCCCTTGGAAATGCACTTCTCCGGGGCCGTGACCATCCAGTCTTCATGCCCATCCTTGGGCGCGGTGAACGGGTGGTGTGTTGCGGTGTAGCGCTGGGCTTCTTCGTCAAATTCGAACATCGGGAAGTCCACCACCCACATCGGGCGCCAAGCTTTTTCGAACAAACCGTTCTTCTTGCCAAATTCGCTGTGACCGATCTTGATGCGCAGGGCGCCGATAGCGTCATTGACGATCTTGGCCTTGTCGGCACCAAAGAAGATCAGGTCGCCATCCTGTGCGCCAGAGCGCTCCAGCACGGCGTTGAGCGCCTTGTCATGAATGTTCTTTACGATAGGGCTCTGCAGTCCGTCACGGCCTTTGGACAGGTCATTCACACGGATGTAGGCCAAGCCTTTGGCTCCGTAGATCTTGACGAATTCGGTGTAAGCATCAATCTCACCGCGACTGATGCCACCAGATTCTTTGGAGCCACCGGGGATACGCAGTGCCACTACGCGGCCATTTTTCATGGTCGCTGCGCCGGAGAAGACCTTGAAGTCCACATCGGTCATCACATCTGTCACTTCTGCAAACTTCAGGTTCACACGCAAGTCCGGCTTGTCTGAGCCGTAGAGATGCATGGCCTCCTGATAGGTCATAACCGGAAACTCTCCCAAATCCACACCGATAGTGTTTTGGAATACGGTCTTGATCATGCCCTGGAAAATTTCGCGAATTTCCTCTTCGCCCAGGAACGATGTTTCGATATCGATCTGGGTGAACTCGGGCTGGCGATCAGCGCGCAGGTCTTCATCGCGAAAACACTTAGTGATCTGGTAGTAGCGGTCGAACCCGGCCACCATCAAAAGTTGCTTGAACAACTGGGGTGACTGTGGCAACGCGAAGAAGTGTCCATCGTGCACACGGCTGGGCACCAGATAGTCTCGTGCACCTTCCGGCGTGGACTTGGTGAGCATGGGGGTCTCGATGTCCACAAAGCCATTGGCATCGAGGAACTTTCGCACCTCCATGGAAACGCGGTAGCGCAACATGAGGTTGTTCTGCATGTAAGGACGACGCAGGTCCAGCACGCGATGGGTCAAACGCGTGGTTTCAGACAAATTGTCATCGTCGAGCTGAAACGGAGGCGTAACCGATGGGTTGAGCACGGTCAATTCATGGCACAACACCTCAATCTTTCCGCTCTTGAGCGCTTCATTGACTGTGCCTTCAGGACGTGCACGTACGAGTCCTTTGACCTGAATACAGAATTCATTGCGCAGCCCCTCCGCAGCGCTGAACATATCCGCACGATCAGGGTCGCATACGATCTGTACGTACCCTTCGCGGTCGCGCAAATCGACAAAAATCACACCGCCGTGGTCGCGGCGACGATTGACCCAGCCGCACAAAGAAACGGTTTCACCCATCTGGGCTTCGGTCACAAGACCGCAATAGTGAGAGCGCATGGCCATAGCTTGCTTTCAGGACGCCACCGTCAGGCAGCGGGTTTCAAAATGAGAGTTATTTGTGTGTCGCCACTGGAGCCGGATGGACTGTAGGTGGGACAGAGCCCATGGAAATCACGTAGGTCAGCGCCTGGTCTACGCTCATGTCCAGTTCAATCACATCGGCTCGGGGCAGCATCAGAAAAAACCCGCTGGTTGGATTGGGCGTTGTCGGAACATACACACTGACATAGTCCGGGCCTAAATGCGACGCAACCTCACCACCCGGAGTGCCAGTCTGAAACGCGATGGTCCAGCACCCAGCGCGAGGATACTGGATCAACATCGCCGTTCGGAATGCATTGCCGTTGCTGGAAAACAGCGTGTCAGATACTTTCTTGACACTGTTATAAATCGACTTCACGATCGGAATGTTGGTAAACAACCGATCCCACTGCTTGAGCCACCAGCGACCCGCAACATTGGACACAAGGGCACCAGTCACCAGCATGAAGCCCGCAACCATCAGGACGCCCAGGCCTGGAATATTGCGCAAACGCTCAATCAGCGGCGCAAGGCTCTGCGGCGTCACTGCCGCCAAACCAGACAAAACACCGCCCAAAACGCCATCCAACGAGCTCACAAGCCACGACAACACCCAAATGGTGATTGCCAGTGGCAACCAGACCATCAGTCCCGTCAGCATGTATTTCTTAATAGGCACTATTGAATCCAGAAAAGAGCTATGGCGATTTCAGTTGGAAGATTCAACTTTGGGCGCTGATGCCTTGGGCGCAGGCTCCGCACTGGATTCCGCGGCAGATGCACTGGCAGCGGCGTTATCCGCTGGTGCAACGCTTGTAGGAGATGCGGCGCTCGCGCCTCCTTTGAAATCCGTGGCATACCAGCCTGAGCCTTTCAACTGGAATCCAGCCGCAGTCACCTGCTTTCTAAACGTCGAATGGCCACATTCCGGGCATATTTCCAGCGGTGAATCGGACATTTTTTGCAATACATCCTTGGCAAACCCGCAGGACTCGCATTTGTAGGCGTAAATTGGCATAAATGTTTGAATCCGACTTGGGCGTTGCAAAGCCTTCTATTATAAGGTGCGCTAAAAAATCCTCATCCGAATGACAATCTGCATCACCAGCATACCCAGCGCGAAGCCCAAAACCAGGTACACCATGCCTTGCAGGAGCCGATTGGTTCGGCGCTGTTCCATCAGCAGCGCTTCAACAGTCCGACTGGATCGGCTTTCGTCTTGGCGCAAGAATTGGGTCAGCAGCATGGGTAACTCCGGCAAAAGCTTGGCGTAATGCGGCGCTTGAGCCTTGAGTTGCTCCAACAGTTTTTGTGGCCCGACCTGGCCCAGCATCCATTGCTCTAGAAATGGCTTGGCGGTTGCCCACAAATCGAGATCGGGATCGAGTTCGCGCCCCAATCCTTCAATGTTGAGCAGGGTCTTTTGCAGCAAAACCAATTGCGGCTGGATCTCCACTTGAAAGCGGCGCGATGTCTGGAACAGCCGCATCAACAGCATCCCGAGTGAGATTTCTTTGAGCGGCCGATCAAAGTAGGGTTCACAAACCGCGCGAATTCCGGCCTCGAGTTCATCCACGCGGGTCGTCCGGGGCACCCAACCGGACTCGATATGTAGTTCGGCGACACGTTTGTAATCTCGACGGAAAAACGCCGTGAAGTTTTGTGCCAAATAATCTTTATCTGACTCCGTCAACGTGCCAACGATGCCAAAATCCAGCGAAATATACCGCCCAAAGGTTTTGGGATCGATGCTGACCTGGATATTGCCAGGGTGCATATCGGCATGGAAAAAACCGTCTCTGAACACTTGGGTGAAAAATATGGTCACACCATCGCGCGCCAGCTTCGGAATATCAACCCCCGCATCCCTCAAGCGGTCAACCTGGCTGATGGGAACGCCGAACATGCGCTCCATTACCATGACTTCCGTTGCGCAATAGTCCCAAAATATCTCTGGCACCAATACCAATTGCAGACTCTCCATGTTGCGTCGCAACAGGGCCGCACTGGACGCTTCACGGATCAGATCGAGTTCATCGTGCAAATGCTTGTCGAACTCGGCCACCACATCGCGTGGACGCAGTCGCTTGCCATCCGCAGACAGACTCTCCACCCATCCGGCCATCATGTGCAGCAGGCGCAGGTCCTTTTCAATAGCTGCTTGCATTCCTGGTCGTAGCACCTTGACGGCAACGTCCCGATGCTGGCCATCCCGACCACGCAGCACTGCAAAATGCACTTGGGCGATCGACGCGCTCGCCACTGGCTCATGCTCGAACGATTCAAAAATTTGAGCAATGGGCTTACGCAGGGCGCGTTCTATGGTGGCAACCGCTACAGCAGAGTCAAACGGCGGAACCTGATCCTGCAGTTTGGCCAATTCATTGGCAATATCCAACGGCAATAAATCTCGTCGTGTAGATAGAACCTGCCCGAACTTGACAAAAATGGGACCCAGACATTCCAGTGCTTCGCGCAGCCGCTGTCCGCGCGGCGCATCCAGTGTTCGCCCGATTGTGAGTATGCGTGCCACCCGGGAAAGCCACGGATTATCGAACCCGCTGAGAACCAATTCATCGAGTCCATAGCGAAAGACCACCCAGGCGATAAAGAACCCGCGTTGAAGGCGCCTCATGCGTTCGATCCACCTGTGCGATTGCTGCCACGCTGGCTGACTAGTTGCTGGATGGCCTGACCCACGGTGCGTGCCGCCTGGGACACCGCGTGTGCGGGTGCGTCACCTAGTATCCGCGCCAGGTCTTCTTCAATATCCCACCGTACATGGTCAATTAGCCAACTGACTTCTGCCGCCATCTGCACGTCCCCTTCAATGCGGACAGCCGGCTTGTCCCCTTGCATCAATTCCTGTGCAATTACCAACGGAGACTCCTGTGTAATGGCCAACACCAAGTCCGCCCGCGCATCGGAAGGTGCCACATCAAGCAACCCAGCGGGAGAGATCAGCAATTTGAATGTGAAAGCCCGCCACTGCATCAGGACCACCCGGCTCTTTTGCCGCGCGAGCCGCTCCATGGCTTGCGGCTCCTGCATCAATACATGGTTGAGCACAAGAACAATGCGACGGTGCGTTTCGACAATGGCCCACTCAGGGGGAGTCACTGGAAAATTGAAGCTTTGGAGAATTGACTCCAGCATTGAAAAAGGGGACTGTGTTGCCATAGTCCCCCATTATCTGACACTCATCCGACTTGCCTTTATTGCAACGCTTGCACTCCTGCAACCAGCCAGCCACGGCTGCCGTTGATCGGCTTGGTCATATTCCAGACTTCCCGGAATGGACTTGGACCCGCTGATGGCTCTTCCCGGATCATTCCTGAAAACTCAACACTGGCCAGGTACTCCACCGGAGTCTCTTCAATACCCAGCAAGCGCGCTTCCAGCATGACAACATCGGTCCGGTTTGGATTCGCACTTGGGTGTGACTCACGCTCGGCCAGCTGCGATTGAATTTCACCCAGCATGGAGTCGGTCATCATCGCGCGCAGCGCCGGTATGTCGGACTTGTCCCAAGCCACCTGCAGGGTTACAAAATTTGTTTTGGCTGCGGTAAGGAAACCTTCGGTGTCAAAACCTGATGGCACGCCCCAATTCTGAGATCCCGACAAAGCAGAGCCGATGATGGAGCCGGTCGCGCCACTGGCTGGCGCCTCAAATGCCATGCTGCTGCGCTCCCAGGGCCTGGCGGATGCATCGTTTCCGACATTCTCCGGGCGATAGGGCTTGGTCGGTGAAACCGGCACATTGCCGGCACCCTGAAACGCAAAGGGTGCCCCCGACTGACCAGCCGTAGCGGCTCTGCGCCGCATAAACCAACCAATTCCAGCGACCACAACCATAGCCAACATGGCAAACATCAGAATTTGCCCCATGCCTTCCCCCATTCCCAGCGAATGGGCAAGCCAAGCCAGACCCAAACCAGCGGCCAATCCACCCAACATGGCGCCCCAAGGGCGTTTTGGCGCGGCCGCAGCAGCCGGCGCAGGCTTGGGAGCCGCATTCATAGCGCCTTGAGAAGGCGCTGCAGGTGCGGCTGGAGCCGCTTCGCGCTGGCTCACATTTGAGGATTGCTTGCCAATCGACTTTCCGCCACCCAAGCGCTTGGCGGCTTCCGCATTCACGCCAGTAAGCGCCAAAACGGCAACCAACAGAACAGTCCAGATCTTCATAAAGTCTCCAAAGAAACGCAGCAAAATAAGCAATTTAAGGAAATGGCAAGCTTCAACACTTGATTCCGACATGCAATGCTACAACGCCACCCGTCAAATTGTGATAGTCCACATGCCCAAAGCCCCCTTTGTGCATCATGGCCTTTAGCTCATCTTGCCCCGGGTGCATCCGAATGGACTCCGCCAGATAGCGATAACTTGAGTCGTCTCCCGCCACCAGTTTTCCCAGTTGCGGCAAAACCTTGAACGAATACCAGTCGTAGGCCTTTTCCAGCGGCGCAGCAACCTTGGAAAACTCCAATACCAGCAAACGCCCCCCGGTTTTGAGGACACGATTCATTTCCGCAAGTGCGGTGTCTTTGTGGGTCATGTTGCGTAAACCAAAAGCCACACTCACAACGTCGAATAATCCGTCAGGAAATGGAAGCTTCTCAGCATCACACACCATGGTTGGCAACGCAACGCCCACATCCAGCAGGCGATTGCGGCCGGTGCGAAGCATCGCTTCGTT
>DAOQRI010000061.1:0-9849 GCA_035355475.1 Rhodoferax sp.
GTCTTGCACCAACCAGCCCGCTTGCGTGAGCTTGTGGTCTATTCTCTCTCTGGCTTTGGCTTCTGGCGTCATTCTTGGTCCTCCCCCGTTGCCCATTCTAGGTTAGACGAGAATATGGCTGCAGCCCTCGTAAAATATACATGGGTAGCTATCCTATCAATAGCAGCTGGCCGTGAAAATCCCACGGTCAGTTGATTCAAGCCACCGCTTTTTTCAGCCACTCGGCAAAGGCCGCGCATTCCCAGCGGTCCATCATGCCGGTGCGCCAGCACAGGTAGTGGGCGTGCGGGCTGGGCACATTGCTGCAAAAGATGTCGTTGCTGCCCAAGCGCACCAGCGTGCCATTGTCCAGCCAAGGCGCGCCCAGCTTGAGGCGCACCAGCGCCACACCCATACCAGCGGCAGCACCGTCGCACATCAGGCCGATGTCGTTGAACTGCGAGCCGTCGATGGGCTCGGGCCAGTCCAGGCCGCGTGCGGCAAACCAGGTGCGCCACGGTTCCAGCGGGCTGCGCAACAGTGGCACACCCTGCAGGTCTTGCGCTACTTCAAAAGGGCCGTGTTCGCGTACAAAGGCGGGGGAGGCCAAGGGCGTGACATCGTCCTTCATCAGGCAGATGTGCTCCATGTCGGCATAGCGCCCCGGGCCAAAGCGCACCATCAAGTCGGCGTCCTCGGCCACCACGTCCAAGAGCGGAATGGAGACCTGCAGCGTCAGATCAATTTCGGGGTACGCGTCAGTGAACTGGCGCAGCCGCGGGATCAGAATGGAGCGCGAAAACGTGGGCGTCACCGCCAGGCGCAGTTTGCGCTTGCCCGGCGCGGCGGCCGAGCTGGGGAATTTTTGCAAAATCGCCAACCCCTCGCGCACATGGGCCAGGTATTCGCTGCCCTCGGTGGTCAGCGAAAAGTCGGCGCGGCCAAACAGCTTGGTGCCGATGATCTCTTCCAACTGGCGCACCCGGTGGCTCACCGCACTGGGCGTGACGCACTGCTCCTCGGCGGCTTGCGTCACACTGCGCAGCCGGGCCAGCGCTTCAAAGGTCAACAGGCACTGGATGGGAGGGATGCGGGCGGCGGTGCGTGCAGCGGTAGGCGTCGGGGCTTTGTCCATGGGCTCACTATAATCCGGCCGCACCCGCGCCTCGCCTGTGAGGTGCCTTACTGATTCAAAGGAACTGCCGTGTCCGACACCCTTGCGGTACTGCCGCAGTACCTGATTCCCAAGCAGGCATTGACCGCTCTGGCGGGCAAGTTTGCCAGCGCACAAGCGGGCAATACCACCACCACGGTGATCCGATGGTTTGTCAAGCGCTACAACGTCAACATGGCCGAGGCTGCCAACCCGGACATTGCCAGCTACTCCACATTCAACGAATTCTTTACCCGACCGCTGAAGCCGGGTGCGCGGCCTCTGGCGGCGTCCACTTGGGTGTGCCCTGTAGATGGAGCCATCAGTCAGTTTGGGGTGATCGAGCGGGATCAGATTTTCCAGGCCAAGGGCCACAGCTACTCCACGACTGCGCTGGTCGGTGGTGATGCGGCGCTGGCCGCACAGTTTCAGGATGGCCATTTTGCCACCATCTACCTGAGCCCGCGGGACTACCACCGCATCCACATGCCGTGCGATGGCACGCTGCGCCGCATGATTTATGTGCCGGGCGATTTGTTTTCAGTAAACCCGACCACGGCGCGTGGCGTGCCAGGCCTGTTTGCCCGCAACGAGCGTGTGGTGTGCGTGTTTGATACGGCGCACGGCCCATTGGTGTTGACGCTGGTGGGCGCCACCATTGTGGGCAGCATGGCCACCGTCTGGCATGGTCAGGTCAATCCACCGCGACCCGGGCGCTTGTGGGAAAAGACCTACGAGTCTGGCGCTGTCACACTGCGCAAGGGGGACGAGATGGGCCGGTTCATGCTGGGCTCGACCGTGGTGTTGTTGTTCCAAAAGGGCGTTCTGCAATTCAACTCGGGATGGGCGGCTGCAGGCCCCGTGCGCCTGGGTGAAAAAATGGCCACACAGGTTTGAATCCAGCTATCCTCTCGCCTTCGGATGATCTCTCAAGAGGAGTTGGACGATGGAGACTTCCCACATAGAAGATGATGTGCCAGCACCGCTGGACGCGTCGCTTCGCACGAGCCCGGACGAATTTGGGAAAGCCGCTGCGCGCCAAAGGTTCAGGCAATGGCTGCCGTCGGCAACATCGGCGCTGGGCTCCCTGTCCGTGCGTGCCACCCTGCGACTGGCATTTGCCTGCGTGGTGGCGGGTGCATTTGCCATAGGCGTGTTTTCCCTGGTCCAGATGGGACGTCTGAACCAGTCAACCCACACGATTTTCGAGAAGGAATACACCGCCGGACAGGCAGCCGAGCAGGTGCGCAGCAACGTGCTGCGGGCCAGCCGCGCGCAAACCCAGCTTCTGACGGCCAGCACGGCCAATGAGCGGGATACCCTGGCCAAGGATGTGGAGTCCAGCCTGGCGGAAATTGGCCAGAAGCTGGATGCAATACGTGCGTTGTCCAATACCGAAGAGTCCGGCGAAACCGCCAAACAGCTGGTGGACGCGGTTGCCAAGTGGACCAAGCGCCTGCGCGAGTATGTCAAGCTGGTGAAGGCGCAGCCTCTGTCATTCATGGAAATGAGCCCCGACGTGGCCATGGAGGATGCGGGTCTGGGCAACGAGACCCGTAAGCTCGAAAAAATCGTCGATACCCTGGTGGGCCAGATGGGCGAATCGGCGCAGACCACCATGTTGCAGGCGGGCCGGATTTACGAAACATCGCGCATCTGGGTGGTGGGCATTGTGCTGGTCCTGATCGCAGTGTCCGTGGGTATCGGGGGCTGGGTTATCCGCCGCCTGACACGGCAGTTGGGTGGTGAGCCGGCCTATGCCAAGTCGATTGCCAGCCGCATTGCCAATGGTGACTTGAGCATGCAGATCCGGCTCGAAGCCAACGACACCGAGAGTCTGCTGCACTCCTTGCGCGACATGCAGACCCAGTTGTCACAGACGATGGGTGAGATTGCCGAAAGTTCGGCCCAGGTGGCCAACGCCTCGCGCGAGATTTCCATGGGTAACCTGGACCTGTCCAACCGGACGGAGCAGCAGGCCAACTCTCTGGAGAAAACGACTACCAATGTGGCGCAGTTGACCGCCATTGCCAAGCGCTATGCGGACAGTTCGACCCGCGCCGCACAACTGTCGGGCAGTGCCAGCCAGGCGGCGCGCGAGGGTGGTGAAGTGGTGGCCAATGTGGTGCTCACCATGGTCAAGATCAGCGAGAGCACGCAGGCCATTCACGCCAACATTGGTGCCATCCAGAGCATTGCCTTTCAGACCAATATCCTGGCGCTCAATGCCGCAGTGGAAGCGGCGCACGCGGGTGAGCAGGGGAGAGGGTTTGCCGTGGTGGCCTCCGAGGTGCGCGACCTGGCGCAGCGTAGCGCCACTGCTGCCCGTGAAATCAGTGCCCTGATCGAGAACTCCACTCGGCAAGTCAAAGAAGGCACCGAACTGGCCCGAACCGCTGGCCAGACCATTGCCGATATGGCGCAAACCGTTCAGCAGGTCAGTACGGTGATGGAAGAAATTTCCGGTGCCTCGCTGGAGCAGAGCGAAGGCATCGAACAAATGAACCGTGCCATTGCCCAGATCGAAGAAACGACCCAGCAGAATGCTGCACTAGTGGAAGAGGCCGCCGGCGCTGCGCAGTCGCTGGATGAACAGGCCCAGGCACTGGATCAGTTGGTGGGGCGTTTCGATCTGAAGCCTACTTAAAAATAACCGTCTTGTGGCCGTTGAGCAGCACGCGGTGCTCGCTGTGCCATTTGACCGCACGGGCCAGCACCTGGCTCTCGGTATCGCGGCCCTGGGTGGTCAGGTCCTCCACGGTCTTGCTGTGGTCCACGCGGGCCACGTCCTGCTCGATGATGGGGCCTTCGTCCAGGTCAGCCGTCACATAGTGGGCCGTCGCGCCAATCAGTTTTACCCCACGGTCATGTGCTTGGTAGTAGGGCTTGGCGCCTTTGAAGCTGGGCAGGAACGAGTGGTGGATGTTGATGGCCCGCCCGGCCAGTTTCTTGCAGAAGTCGTCACTCAAAATTTGCATGTAGCGCGCCAGCACCACCAGTTCGGCGCCTTCGGCCTGGATGATCTCAAACTGGCGCTCTTCCACTTTGGCCTTGGTGTCTGCAGTGACCGGTATGTGGTGAAACGGCACGTTGTAGCTGGCCGCCAGTTGGTAAAAGTCCCGGTGGTTGGAGATGATGGCGCGGATATCGAGTGCCAGCAGCCCACTTTTCCAGCGAAACAACAGGTCGTTGAGGCAGTGCCCCTCTTTGCTGACCAGCAGCACCGTGCGCATGGGTTCTGCGCGCGGGTGCAGGCCCCATTGCATGCCGTACGGCTTGGCGAAAAAGCCCAGCTCCGAGCGCAAGTCGGACTGTGTCAGGCGTGCGCTACTGAATTGCACCCGCATAAAAAACAGACCCGTATCGGGGTCGTTGTACTGGGCAGCTTCTTCAATGTTGCCACCGCGCTCCAGCAGGAAGCCGGAGACGGCGTGCACCAGCCCCAGGCGGTCGGGGCATGACAGGGTCAGGGTGTAGGTCTTGCTCATGGTGCGGCCATTGTCGCAGCATGGGCCGCACGCTTGGAGTGGCCTGCGTCAGACCATGGACGGGTCGGCCGCCATGTTGTCAAACTTCTTGAAGTACTGGCGCGCCAATGCTGCCAGTTGCCCATCGCTGGGGTGGTCGCTGGGTACCGAATCGACGATGCCGGCGGCCAGCTTGCGCTGGTAGTTGTTGCACCAGTCGCGAAACTGGTTGCGTGCCAGACCAGGCCCCGTCAGCAGCACCTCTCGGGTACCCACCAGTGCGGTGGCGATGTCGGAAAAGAACACGGCATCCTCGCCCGACTTTCCCTGGTGTTTGTGGTGGCTGCGCGACTTGATGCGCAGCGTCTCGATGTGCTCGCGGTCAAACATGACAACATGGGCTTCGCTATGGTCCAGCCAGACGACGGCGTGAAAGGTAGTCATACAACTTTTCTCCTGAATTGGGTTGAATTGGCAGGGCGCTCAGACGGGGTGCTGGTGCTCTTCTTTTTCCTGGCAGTGGATGCAGCGCAGCGCTTCGGGGCTGGCATGCAGGCGTGCCGGGGGGATATGTTTGCCGCAGTCGGTGCATTCACCGAAGGTTCCGGCGGCTAGGCGCGCCAGGGCGGCGTCGATGGCCGCCAGTTCGGCCAACTCGCGCTCGCCCAGGGCAAATTCCAGTTCGCGCTCAGACGCCAGTTGCGCACCCGCTTCCTCGGGGTGGCCAAAATGGTCTGCGGCAACCTCCACGCGGCTGATCGTTCCGCCGCGCTGCTCGGCAATTTGTGCCAGCAGGGCAGAGCGCATGCCGGTGAGTTGCTGTTCAAAATCGTGGGTTTGCAGCTTGGTCATGGCATCTCCTTTTTGGTATCTGTCAAAAAGATAATGCACCCGCTGCACGCTACATTCTTTGACCAGGGTCAAGCTGCAGGGCAAGAAAGCCAGGCCGCCAGCCTGGCGGGGAAGCCTCAGTGCACCAGCACCGGGTTTTGTGCCAGTTCGGCGTATTTTTCCAGCGTGTCTTCGACTTCTTCCTGGCTGGGCATATTGACCTGCCAGGCCATGATGTGCTGCTGGAACAGCTCAGCCCATGAGCCGTCCAGATACACCTCTTTGCCCGAGCGCTTGTCCACGATCTCGAACCCGTGGCGCGCCATGACTGGCACGCCGTTGGGGTATTGAACGGTCTTGATCGTCCCCACGGCAGTCGCGCCATTGGCTTCCGCGTTGGCCAGCATGTGGGTGACCGAGTAGGTTTCAGAGTCGTAAAGGGTGTGCATTGCGGTAGATGATAGGTCTTCTATTGCAAGTGGGCGTAGTGTTTGCGAAATCAAGGGGCGAGCCGGACTTACTTCAGGGTTTCACGCCATTGCTGGTCCACGAAATCTCCATTGGGCTGGGTCAGGCGAATGCGTACCGGCAAATAGCCCAGATCCGGGGCCAGCCAGATCTCCCCCTTGGCGTCGTGCTCGCCATTGGGGTCGCGCCACAACCGCACCGCGCTGATGTCGCCGCCGGGCATGTGCAGTTTTTCCATGACGCCCACGTTGAACACCCACGAGTCTGCCGAGCGGGGGCCAACTGCCTGGAAGGGCAGGGTGCTGCCCGGGGGGAACCCCTTAGGGTCGGCACCCCACATGGCGGCCAGTTGCATGAAGACGCTCAGTTGGTCCTGGGCGCCTGGCAGCAACGGTGCATCGGGCGTGTTGGCACTAAAGGTGATTTTGTTTTTTTCGTAGTCAAAGTGGGCGGCGACTTCGGAGCGGACCTTGTCGCCAAACCGCGTGGGCTCCAGGCCAAAACGTGTCAATTGCCCGGTACTGGTCTGCACGCGCGAACCCAGCAGGAAATGGCTGATTTCCATGCGCGCGTTGTAGGTTTTGCCATCCTGCGCCCATCGTAGTTCACCATTGACCTGGTAGGGAAAGCCTTTGACTTCGCCCTTGATGTCGTACTTCAGCCGGGCCGCTGGCGGGATCACAAAACTGCGCACGGCCTTGGCCGGCAGGGGTTTGGCCGAGACGGCACGCGCACTTTCGGGCGGGGCCTGGGCCAGCAGCACCGGTGCTGGCGGCGGTGGCACTTCCGTTGGGGTGATGGGCGCTATAGAGTTTATAGCGCTATCGCTATATTCTTCAAGGGCTACAGCCGAATTGGATGCATAACTCTCGGATGAAGGCGCCGGCTCGGCAGCTGCGATTTGTTTTGTGACAGGTGCGGGGGCGCGCGGGGCAGTTCGCACTTTTTCGGCGCGGGGCGCAGGCGCCGTCGGCGCATCGGTAGCGATGGTTCGGGTGGAAAACGCCCAACTGGCCTCGACCGGGCTCTGGCTTTCGTGGGCGGCAAATGCGGTGGGGGCAGCCCGTAGCACCGCCCAATGCGCCAACAGAACCACGCCGGTCAACACAACCACGCGCCATGACGGACGGTTGCCGCGTTTGGCAGAGGGGGTATTCGGGGTGGAGTGGGGCGGGTTCATGGGTGAGCGCCGCCAGTTTAATTCAGAGCGACAATTCCGCCATGAAACTCGCAACATACAAAGACGGTTCGCGTGATGGCCAGCTGGTCGTGGTTTCCCGCGACTTGAGCCAGGCCGTGTACGCCTCCCATATTGCCAACCGCCTGCAACAGGTGCTGGACGATTGGAACTACCTGTCGCCCCAGTTGCAGGACCTGTCTGACAACCTGAACAATGGCCGCGCCCGCCATGCATTCCCGTTCGACCCCAAGCAGTGCATGGCGCCGTTGCCGCGCGCCTTCCAGTGGGCGGACGGGTCGGCCTACATCAACCATGTGGAACTGGTGCGCAAGGCGCGCGGTGCCGAAGTGCCGGCGAGTTTTTACACCGACCCGTTGATGTACCAGGGCGGCAGCGATGATCTGCAAGGCCCCTGCGACCCCATCCTGTGCGCGAGTGAAGCGTTTGGCATCGACTTTGAGGCCGAAGTCGCGGTTATCACGGGTGACCTGCCCATGGGCTGCCCGGCTGACCGTGCGCTGGATGGCATCCGACTGCTGATGCTGGTGAACGACGTGAGCCTGCGCAACCTCATACCCGACGAACTGGCCAAAGGCTTTGGCTTTGTGCAAAGCAAGCCGGCTACCGCATTCAGCCCGGTTGCGGTGACGCCCGATGAGTTGGGCACTGCTTGGTCCCGCGGTCGCGTGCACCTGCCGCTTGCCAGCATCTGGAACGGGCGCAAGGTGGGTCTGTGTGACGCAGGCGACGACATGACCTTTCACTTTGGCCAGTTGATCGCCCATCTTTGCAAGACGCGCAATGTGCGCGCCGGCTCCATCATCGGTTCGGGCACGGTCAGCAACAAGGGCGTGACCCAAGGCAGCGGCCTCAAGGAGCATACCGAGTGGCCCAAGGGCTACAGCTGCATTGCCGAGAAGCGCGCGATGGAGACGATTCTGGACGGCCAGCCCAGCACCGCATTCATGCAGTACGGCGACACCATCCGCATCGAGATGAAGAGTGCCGACGGGCAAAGCATTTTTGGTGCGATTGAGCAGGAAGTGGTCGGTTTAATATCTGCACATGCCAAAGTCAACGCACCTTAGTACCGATGACGTCCCGGCGGGGACATTCAAGCCGCATGGCACCATGGATGTTCAGGTGTCCGGGCGGCTGAATATCCTGGAGGCCCGTGGTCCCTTCAACAAAGAACTCGTTATTGCGGGCGATGCCGTTCAAGAGGCTTTGGACGCGGTTCTCAATGCGCAGGGACGCTGGGGTACGGTTCTGGTGTTCAAGGAAAACGCGCTGGCTTCACCTGAAGCCGTTGCGGAGATTGCGAGCATCGTCAAAAGGCGGGTGGATAAGGGAATCCGGCCGGTTGCCATCGGTTTGGTGGTGACGCCCGATGTGGAGGGCGGCGCCATCATGCAGTCGCATTACCTTGCCGCTTACGCGAAGGCCGGCATTCCAGGGAAGGTGTTCCCTGATGTAGAAAAGGCCAAGCTTTGGGTGGTGCAGGCGATCGGCTGAGGCCTACCCCTGCATCAGTTGCATCACAAAGGTCTTGATGCCGCGCAGCATCATCTCAATCGCCACCGACACCAGCACCAGCCCCATCAGCCGCTCAATAGCCGTCACCAGGCGCGTGCCGATCACCCTCTGAATGCGTTCTGCCGATACCAGCACGATGGCGCTGATGAGCATGGTCACGCAGAGCGCACCAATCCACTCCAGACGGCGCTCGGGTTGCTGCGAGACCAGTAGCAGCACGGTGGCCAGAGCCGACGGACCGGCAATTGCCGGCACGGCCAGCGGCACGATCAGCGGCTCTGCGATTTGCTCGGCTTCAGCGGCGCCCGCCGGTGGTGGAAACACCATGCGCAGCGCGATCAGAAACAGAATCACACCGCCACCAATCTGCAGTGCCAGTTCGCTCAGGTTCATCACGCGCAGAAAACTCTCGCCTACAAACATGAAGGTCAGCAGCAACACAAAGGCAATCGAAATCTCACGCAGGATCACGCGGGCGCGGCGTTCAGGTGCCACGTGCTTTAGCGCATTGGCAAAGATGGGAATGTTGCCAATCGGGTCGGTAATGAGCACCAGCAAAATGGTGGCAGACAGAAACGTGTAGTGCATCATGGCAAGAAAATTGACCCAGGTTAAGGGACGAGTCAGGTCGGTGGATGATAATCGTGGCATGCGAACCCTGCGCCACTTCACTTTTCTGAGCCGCCTTGTGCTGGCCTGGTTTGTGTTGTCGCTTGGCATTGCAGTGGCGTCGCCGATCGTCAAGCCGCAGGACATCCTGCTGGTCTGTACTGGGTCCGGCGCCATGAAAATGCTGGTGAAAGCCGCTGACGGTACCGCATCAGAGGCGACCGGCAACACCATGGATTGCCCACTATGTGCCCCGATGGTGGCACCTCCTCCTGTCGATCAATGGGCTGCCGAACCAGCCCAACCCCTGGCCTACGCCCTGCAGGCCATTCCTTCTGCGCATATTGCGGCGCGCACAGCTGCGCCGTTGCCGGCGCGCGGGCCTCCCGTCTCCATCTGAAATTCCATTGACCAGGTGCAGATGCGCCTGAGTGCTCTGGCTGGTCCCGTCGCGCGTTGAGCGCAGCATTTTTCCGTACACCTGGCCGTGTTACTGCGCCATCGAATGTACGGGCGAACCACAATTAATTTGAGACTAAAAAGATGAAAACAGCATTCGCGGCAGAGGCCTGGACTGGAGTGGCCTTGGCTTCATTCCTGTTCGGAACGGGTACGCAGGCACAAAC
>DAOQRI010000062.1:0-9833 GCA_035355475.1 Rhodoferax sp.
TGAGGGACCGCCGGCGCCTTCAGCCGATCACTTCGGCGCGAGCCGGATCGCGCCGTCGAGGCGGATCACCTCGCCGTTGAGCATGTCGTTCTCGAAGATGTGCTTCGCCAGCTTGGCGTAGTCGTCCGGGGTGCCCAGGCGCGACGGGAAGGGCACGGCGGCGGCCAGCGCGTCCTGCACTTCCTTGGGCATGCCGAACATCATGGGCGTGCCGAAGATGCCGGGGGCAATCGTCATGTTGCGGATGCCGTTGCGGGCGAGGTCACGGGCAATCGGCAGGGTCATGCCGACCACGCCGCCTTTCGACGCGCTGTACGCTGCCTGGCCGATCTGGCCGTCATAGGCGGCAACAGAGGCGGTAGAGATGAGCACACCGCGCTCGCCGGTGGCTTCGGGTTCGTTTTTGCACATGGCGTCAGCCGCCAGGCGAATCATGTTGAAGCTGCCAATCAGGTTGACGGTGATGGTCTTGTTGAACACCGCCAGGCTGTGCGCGCCGTTCTTGCCGACGGTCTTTTCGCCGGTGGCGATGCCGGCGCAATTGACGAGACCCATCAGTTTTCCAAGAGAAACTGCCTTGGCAATGACAGCTTGCCCATCTGATTCCTGGCTTACATCGCATTTGACAAATGCGCCACCCAGTTCAGCGGCGATGGCCTCACCTTTTTCCACCTGCATGTCTGCAATGACAACTGTACCGCCCTTGGCTGTCAGCATGCGCGCGGTTCCTTCACCCAAGCCAGACGCGCCGCCGGTGACGATGAATACCTTGCCAGAAATGTCCATGATGAATTCCTTTTGTTCGTTCGATTGATGAAGAATTGACGTTTACGTAAACGTCAATTATGGCGTATCGATGAATTGTGGCGAGCCCTGCCAGGATGAAGAAAATTTACTGCTATACTTCGGCCTCTCGAATACTGTAGGCGCGTAGCTCAGCTGGTTAGAGCACCACCTTGACATGGTGGGGGTCGTTGGTTCGAGTCCAATCGCGCCTACCAACAGGATAGCCCTGGTTTCTCCAATGAAGCCGGGGCTTTTTTATTGCTTGTTTGAAGATTCTTGATTGCCCAAAAAATGGGCAAGTACGAAAAATGTACGAAAAAGCAGGTTTTTTTGGATGCTTTTTAGTTCAACAAATGGACACACCGGATGGGCCAGCATTTAAGCAATTAAGGCCGTAGATATTCTTTATGTTCCACGACGTCGTTCCGTTGGCGAGGTCGCATAGGCACGGCGGCTTCGTGCCCAAACCAGTCTGCCTCGAGCGGTGAAGCAGTCGTTCAAGTTGGTCCGACAAAACCAGAGGTGAGTTGACAGTCAAACAGTGAGCCCAGCCGCCTGTATCATCACATTGCCCCTTAGCGCCAGAAGGGAATTGAGCCAGACAATGTACCAAGTTTCTAGCCAGATTATTCTGCCCGCCAGCTAATTTAGCTTGTTTGGTGCTGACCACCTTCAGGATGACAAACGATAAATCAATGCCAAAAATGGAAAGCAACTCAAGTCCTTTTGCACTTGAGGAAAGGCTTGAGTTGGCACCGACCGCTGCGGATGAAGGCGTCTGGGACTGGGATTTGACAACTGGCCGTGCCTACCTTTCACCCCAGTATTACCGTATGACGGGGTACGAGCCCGCGCAGGTCACTCCTGACCTTGAGTTCTTTCAGAAGCTCGTGCATCCCGAGGACCGGGCGGTTGTCATGGACAGTATGAATGCCCATTTGCGTGGTGAAACGAAGATGAGCGATATTTTCTATCGCATGGTTCGCCAGAATGGATCAATTCGCTACATTCGTGGCAAGGGGCGCGTAATCGAGCGCGACGGCGATGGAAATCCCCTGCGAATGATCGGTGTTATTGCAGACGAAACAGAAATACGAGAGTCTGAAGCGCATTCCGAACTCATGGCACATGCGCTTTCATCGGCGTTCGAAGGTCTTGCGTTAGTTGATTTAAAGGGAAGATTTCTCTATACCAACGCAGTGTTCGAGGCGATGTTCGGATACGAGCCAGGGGAACTTATTGGGCGCGAGGTCACCATCATTAACGCTGGAAGTGATGCAGATAAGTCTGAATTACATACCTCAATACTTTTGGCACTGAATCAGAACGCCGCATGGAATGGAATACTCTCCAATCAAAAGAAGGACGGTTCGCTTGTTGTGACCGAATCACGAGTCAACAAGTTTGTCCATCCGCTCTATGGGGAAGTATGGGCCGTTCTTCAGTGGATCGTTGATTCAAACCTTTGGAATAGGCGTCGCACAGAGTCGCAGACGCGTTGGGAGCGCTCGCTAATTCACCGAGCGGCACAACTCCATCGTTCAATCGTTGAAAATTCCAACGACGCCATCATTAGCAAGACTATTGACGGCACCATCACCGGTTGGAATTCCATGGCCGAAGCGATCTTTGGCTATTCGGCCATTGAAGTGATTGGACAACGCATTTTGTGTCTATTTCCTGACGACAGGGTCGCTGAGGAGGATCACCTGCTGAGCCGCATCATTCAGGGCCAGCACGTTTCTCACTTTGAGTCTGTGCGACTCAAGAAGTCAGATTGAAGTGTCGGTCAGCCTTTCTCCAATACTCGACGATTCTGGCGCGATTGTTGGGATTTCAAAGATCGTTAGGGATATCACTGAACAAAAGCGTACAGAGCGAAAACTCAAAGAGCTTTCACAACAAGTCAGTGCCTTGCTACAGGAGAAGACTGAGCGTTTAGAGGCTGCTGAGCACAGTTTGCTAATGCAAGCCGAGGAAATGAATCGGATTTTGCGCGAACTTGGGACGTTCGAGCGTCAACAGGTCGAAGCGGAACGCAAAAGACTGGCCCTCGAACTACATGACGATGTTGGGCAAATGTTGACCGGCCTGGGCCTCCACCTCCAAGTCATTCGCAGGAAGGTAAGCGAACAAGACCTAATTACCCATATTGGCAGCGCGATGCAGATGACTTCAGAAATTATCTCAAGTCTTCGCAGGATTATGGAAGGGTTACGACCAGCACTCCTGGACGAGTTTGGTTTGGTTGCAGCAATCAAGTCGCAACTCGCTGGTATTCGTCACATCTCCGCCATCGAGACCCAGCTTGTTGAAGATTTGGGGCAAATGCGATTGCCCTCTGATGTCGAGCTCAATGGCCTGCGTGTAGTACAGGAGGCGATTTCAAATGCAGTGCACCACTCCAGAGCTGGCAAGTTGTCTGTCGAGATCAGGGCGGCAAACAATCAGCTAAAAATATCAGTCCAAGACGATGGCGTTGGGTTTGACCCCATAGAGGCCCAATCGCAGCGAACAAGGATACATTACGGTCTTAGTAGCATGCAAGAGCGAATCGCCTCGCTGGGTGGTTGCCTGTTGGTAGAGAGTGCCGTCGGCAGTGGATGTAACATTGTCGCCACTATCCCTGTGCCATCACCAGAGACAAAGTGAATAAGCCTATGCGCGTCCTCATCGTAGACGACCACCCAGTCGTTCGCGCTGGGATAGCCTTCTTGATCGAAGAGATCGAAGAGATCGAAGGTTTCGAAGTTGTTGGACAGGCCAATGACGGGATGATCGCAGTCAGACTTGCCGCCGAATTGCAGCCGGACATTGTGTTGCTCGATATTCAGATGCCCGGCATGAATGGATACGATTGCCTTGTCCAGTTCGGCACGGTGAGCTCAGAAACCCGCACGCTCGTCATGTCCATGCATTCGGAAGAAGAGCATGTGTTCAAGGCTATCGAGCTCGGCGCAAAGGGTTATGTACTCAAAGGATCTGATCCAGCGGAGTTTGAACTTGCACTCAAAACAGTCAGCATAGGTTCCTTGTGGTTTTCCAGCGGCGTTTCATCCCATTTCATCAAGCGAAAGCAGCCAGTCGCCGAAATTGACCCGCCGCAGACTGAACTCAGCCCCCGCCAGCTTGAAATACTCAAGCGCATTGCGCAGGGTGCATCGACTAAGCAAATCGCTTTTGAGCTGAGCCTGAGCGTCAAGACCGTTGAGTCGCATCGGTAAGCGATTTTAGAGCGGCTTAATCTGACCGACATTGCGTCTCTGGTTCGCTACGCGGTTCGAAGTGGCATCGTCACTGCATAGAACCTTAGGGTTCGACTAAGGTTTTTCGAAGTCGAATTTCCGAGTTCCCCGATATCCGAAAGGATTCCAACGTCCTATTCTTAAGTTGCGTTGCGTGATGCCGAGTGCCACGTTGGCATGGATCACCACTCTCCTGACCCACGAATCGGAGGTTGTGTGGAACTGAATGCCAAAAATGTGATGTGGCCGCTTGGCACCTTTCTGCTTCTTTGCGCTTGCGGGGTGTACGAAGGGCTGGATCTTGACGCCAGCGCAAGATCAGAACGGGAACGCGATTTTGCGGCCATCACCAATCGGGTGACACAGCAATTGACGCTACGTATTCAGACGTACGAATACGGGCTGCGGGGCGCGCGAGGGGCGGTTCTGGTGGCGGGACAACGAGGAATCAGCCGAAGCTCATTCCAAACCTACAGCGCATCTAGGGATATTGCAACCGAGTTTCCCGGATCTATGGGGTACGGCTTCATTCGGCGTGTCCAGGAGCGCGACCAAGAAGCGTTCGAACAAACTGCCAGAAGAGAAAGTCGACCCGACTTTCGGGTTCGCCAGTTTGCACCGCATGCGGGTGAGCGCATGGTGATCCAATACATAGAGCCCGAGTCGCGTAACCAGGCGGCAATTGGTTTGGACATCGCCTCCGACGATGCTCGCCGTCAGGCAGCCCAGTTGGCTATCGACTCCGGCCGCGCGACATTGAGCGCACCACTACGGCTAGTTCAGAGTAACGGCAAAAACCAGCCTGGATTCTTGTTTTTTCTGCCGGTATTTGATCCCAAGTTATCCAAGTCCAGTGCAGAAGAACGCCAGAAGGCTGCCTTCGGCCTGGTCTACACCCCGCTTGAAATCCACGAGATCATCGAACACGTCTATTTCGCAAAGGACGATGTCACTTTGAGCGTGATGGATAACGATCCTGTAAACGGGAAAGTAGGCATATTCCAATCCGACATCGAGTCACCGCCATACCACAGCGCGGAGGTCAAGTCGGTTCCACTGGATTTGTTTGGAAGGCAATGGACCGTTGAGATTCGAACAAAGAAGCAATTCGACGAGAGCTACTTCCGTGTCAGTCCTTACAAAGCCGCTTTGCAATGGGCAATTGCAGGTTTAGTTATGGCATTGCTCGTTCACGTCCTGCGGTTGACCAGACAGCGTCGTCGCTTGGCTCAACTTGAGCATGCAAAGCTCGCAGCAATTGTTCAGAGTTCCAATGACGCGATTATTGGCAAAGACCTCAACGGCGTCGTCACGAGTTGGAATTTGGCCGCTGAAACCATGTTTGGGTACACAGCCACTGAAGCCATTGGATGCAGGATCGCGAATCTGATTGTTCCCGAAGAGCTGCGGGGGCAAGAGAATTCCATCCTTGAGCGTATCGGACGCGGACAAGGCATTCCGCACCTCTCAACCATTCGGCGCCGAAAAGACGGCAGCCGATTCGATGTGGCGGTGACCGTGTCGCCGATCCGCGATGCCAAGGGCAATGTGGTGGGTGCTTCCAAGACCGTGCGTGACGTTTCGGAGCAAAAAGCTGTTCAGCAAGCACTCCTTGACCTCAATGCTTCGCTCGAAAGCCAGGTCCTTGAGCGCACGCGCACATTGAGCCTAGCCAATGAACAGTTGGATCAAAGAAGTCGTTTTCTAAGAACCATCACGGACGCAATTCCCAGTTTGATCGGCTATTGGGATGCCGATTTGCGATGCCGGTTTGCCAATCGTGCCTATCAGCAATGGTTTGGGCGCAGTCCAGAATCGATGTTGGGCATGACAATGCCAGAGATTGTTGGCAGCGAATTGTTCGCGCTAAATGAACCCTTTGTCCGTGGCGCGCTGCGTGGTCAGGCACAACGATTTGAACGCTCAGTGACCAAGGCCGACGGATCCATTGGATACACGATCGCGAACTACATACCGGATGAAGTGGACGGCGTCGTCATTGGCTTTCATGTACTGGTCTCTGATGTAACCGAAGTCAAAGAGGCCGAAGTGGCGCTGCTGCAACTGAACACCGAATTGGACCGGCGCACCCTGGAGGCCGAAAGGGCCACAGAAGCGAAAAGTGAATTCCTGGCCAATATGAGCCACGAGATTCGCACCCCCATGAATGCCATTCTCGGGTTCTGCCACCTATTGCTTCGCCAGGACCTCCCACCCACCGCACTGGCAATGCTGCGCAAAGCCCACTTCGCGGGCAACAGCCTGCTGTCCATCATCAACGACATCCTGGACTTCTCCAAGATCGAGGCCAATCGGCTGGACATTGAACACGTGCCATTTCGGCTCAGCACGGTGATGGACCACCTGGCCACGATTCTTTCAACAGCGGTTGGAGAAAAACCCATTGAGGTGCTGGTGGCACAACCCCCCGCCGAGGCTGAATATCTCATTGGTGACGCACTGAGATTGGGCCAGGTTCTCATCAATCTCGCATCCAATGCGGTGAAATTTACGACAACCGGAAGTGTGCGAATCGACACCGTGAACACCGGGCGCAAGGACTCGTTGGGACACCTGGAGCTACGCTTTTCGGTCAAGGACACGGGGCAGGGAATTCCTAGCGACAAGCTCGAGAGCATCTTTGACGCATTCAGCCAGGCTGACCAATCTACGACCCGAAAATTTGGAGGAACCGGCCTGGGCCTAACCATTAGCCGCAGACTTGTCTCGCTCATGGGTGGGGAGATCGGGGCGGCGAGCGTCGAAGGTCAGGGAAGTGAATTCTGGTTCACAGTCTCGTTTCCGACCAGCGAAGCAACCGACAGTTCCAGCCCGGCAATGGTGCACCAACGTGTGCTGTTGGCCGATGACAACGCCGATGCGCGGGAAGTTCTATCAGCAACGGCGTCCAGTCTCGGATGGGGGATTGAAGCGGTTGATTCTGGCGAAACGGCAGTGGAGTTGCTCACGCGCAATGGGCATGTGCCATATGACGTTGTCTTGCTCGACTGGCGCATGCCTTCCATGGATGGCTTGACGGCTGCACACCGGATTCGCCAAGGGAATGCGCCAGACGCTGCACCGATCATCATCATGGTGACGGCATTTGACCGCGAAACACTGCAAAACAAACCACACTTTGATGAGGTTGACGGGGTACTGACCAAACCAGTGACCAGTTCTTCGCTCTTCGATGCGGTGATGGAAGTCAAGGCTCGAAAGGGACAACTCAAGTCATTCCAGAAACCTCCAGCCAGTGCTGCCAGACTGGCAGGGATTCGGGTCCTGGTGGTGGACGACAGTGATTTCAATCTGGAAATTGCGGAGAACATCCTGTTGGATGAAGGCGCTGAAGTGTCAACGGCGGTCAATGGGCTCGACGCCTTAAGCCTTCTGCGCAATGGAGGTGATGTGTGTGACATCGTTTTGATGGATGTCCAGATGCCCGTCATGGACGGACTGGAGGCGACGCGATTGATTAGGCAAACAAGTGAGCTCGCCAGCCTTCCGGTCATTGCACTCACTGCAGGTGCGTTTCACACCCATCGCAGCGCAGTCCTGGAAGCTGGAATGAATGACTTTATTCCCAAGCCCTTCAATGTGACCGCCATGGTTGACGCAATCCTGCGCTGTACCCGCATGCCTAAGTCGTCCTCGAATGAAACTCATGACACCAAGCCTGGATTCAACTCCACTGCGTCACTGATAGAGGCGAACGATAGAGTTCAGACGCCAATTCTTCGTGATGAGAGCGATATATTTAGGGACAAAGGAAAGCGCAAGCTCTACCTAACGCGCTTTGCAAAAGAATACTCCGACCTTTTGGACAGACTGCGCGTTGCCAACGCCCACGAGTCTGCAGCTCTTGCCCATAAGGTCTGCGGTGCCGCAGTCAACCTCGGACTGGATGCGTTGGCTGGCGTGCTGAGGAGGTTTGAGGCACAGACAAAGAATCCTGTCCATGGCGATGCCAGCCTTGAAATATGCCTCTTCAAAGAGCTGTCGGCAGTCTTTCTGGAGTCGCTGGCGGCCATTGAAGCATTTGTAGCTGGCTCAGTCAGTTCAGGCGACGAGACAGCCGTGCCTGCCGATGTTGAAGTTGTTCCAGTTGAAGCACTCCTGACAACGGCGCAGGAAAAAGTCATGCAAGCCAATCCTGATGCATTGCGTCCCACATTGCAAAAGTTAGAAGACCGACTGGGAGCGCAAAGGCTGCAAGCAATTTGTGCGGCAAATGAGGCGTTTGACTTCAGTTTGGTCGCCCAACTTCTGGATTCTCTCGGTAAACAAGTTTCCAAAGGAGGTACACCATGCCCAACGGACCCATACTGATCGTCGATGATGAGCCAACCAATCTGCTGGCGTTAAAGGAAATACTAGAGCCCGACTACCGGTTGATGTTTGCCAAAACCGGGGTCGACGCCCTCAAATTGGCAAAGCAAACCTGTCCCGCGCTGGTGCTGCTGGACATTGAGATGCCAGGCATCAATGGATTTGAAGTATGTCAACGACTTAGGGCAGATCCCTTTACTGAAAATGTTCCTGTCATCTTCGTGACCTCCCGCAAGGAAACTGATTTCCAACTGCTTGGTCTGGAACTGGGGGGCATCGATTACATCAGCAAACCTTTACATCCACAATTGGTACGCCTGCGCGTGCGCAATCACTTGACGATGGTGCGCGCATCGCAGCTAGAGCGAAGCCACAAGGATGCTATTGCGATGCTGGGCAGGGCCGGTCACTTCAATGACAACGATACGGGGGTTCACATCTGGCGCATGGCGCAATACGCCAGCGTGATTGCGAGGCACGCCGGGTGGGACGACGCGGCATGTCAGCTCTTAGAGTTGGCTGCTCCCATGCATGACATGGGCAAGATCGGAATTCCCAATGCGATATTGCGAAAGCCCGCCAGCCTCAATCCCGCAGAATGGGCTGTCATGAAGACCCATTCCCAGATTGGCTATGACATTCTGTCAAAGAGTGATGCACCGGTGTTTGAACTCGCCGCAGAGATTTCTATGGGGCATCACGAAAAGTGGGATGGTAGTGGCTACCCAAATGGCTTGGCAGGAGAAGCCATTGCGCAGTCCGCCAGAATTGTTGCAATCGCAGACGTCTTTGATGCGCTGACCATGCAAAGGCCATACAAGAAGGCGTGGGAGGTGGAACACGCTTTAGAACGAATCAACGCCGACAGCGGTACCCACTTTGATCCTAAGCTTGTGGAAGTACTCAATGTTTGCTTCCCCGAGATACTGCATATTAAGGAGGTCTGGTCCCGCAAAGATAGCGGGGGCGAAACTGTCGAAGGTGAACCACAAGAAGGAGCCGCCGTACCTGTATCGCCGCGCGGGATTAGGTCAAAGACTGTGCTGATCGTGGAGGACGATGAGCCTACTCGGGAAACGTTACGCACTGAAATTGCGCAAAGCACGGGCATGAACGTGATAACGGCACGCGATGGAAAACAGGGCATTGAGGTGATTGAGCGAATGTCGGCAATGCCTGACTTCGTTTTGACCGACATCTACATGCCAGAACGTGATGGCTTTGAGGTATTGAATAAGCTGATTGCGCAGAAGTATTCAGGTGACGTACTTCTGATGAGCTCAGACCCGCAGATGATGCAAACGGCACGTACTGTAGCGCAAGAGAATGGACTCATCGTTAAGAGTTGCTTCATGAAGCCTGTCTCGAGTCGGCTCATTGTGCAGACGATTCGCCATTGACCTGTAAGGGATAAGCAAACTGCACTAAGGAGACTATCGCGATGGGTGACGGGCAGAAACAAGTTCCGCT
>DAOQRI010000063.1:0-9774 GCA_035355475.1 Rhodoferax sp.
GCTTATCCTGACTCTCGAACGCGCTGGTCTCTCAACAACGGGCAAGTCTCAGGCCGCATCGATCTCTCGCATGGAATGGCTGCAAGTTGCAGTGGGCACACAAATACGCATGCTCCATGTCAGCGATGTCATTTACTTTGAATCCGACACGAAATACACGCGTGTTGTAGCTGAAGATTGCGATGGACTCATCCGCATTTCTCTCAAGGAACTGCTGGAGTCTTTGGACTCATCGACCTTTCTGCAAACGCATCGAAGCTCTTTGGTGAATCGTCGATTCGTTCATAGCGTTCACCGAAAGGGGGAGGTTGTTGAGATCGAATTGAAGGGCCGCCCTGAGCGGCTCAAGGTGTCTATCGCGAATCACCACATTTTTAAGGCGATGTGACCAGACGTCTATAGCTGCGCATTCGACACCAATTTTCCCAAGCTCGTCGGTTGTTCCCCAAGTTCGTCGCAATTCGGATGAACGAGATGGATGTGACAAATAGAGTTACTTCACCGATGCACTCATGCGAGTGCAAAGGCCTAGCAAAGTAACCAACCGAACCAAGGGAAAACATGAAAGTCACACCACGCCAAACACCCAGCGCCATCCTGTCCACGGGGCGTTTAGGAAAGCAGATTGTCAACGCTGCCCTCGCAAGTCTTCTGGCAGTCACTGCTACTGCTACCGTGGCGGACGTAGCGTCACGGGTACAGGAGTCCAACTCCTCCGCGCACCATGGCGTATTGGCCTTTGTGAGGGATGCGAGTCCGCAAGGCCTCAGATTGGAGCAACACTTCTTTGGACAAGGTTTGCGAAAAGTAAGTGCTGTGGCACCGGACTTCCAGATTCAGATCGCGGAGTCTGAAGACATTCCAGGCGGCGCGCTTCCGGGAAGTTTCGTCGTTTTGACGCGAGCGGGTGATCGGGTTGTGGCGCTGCAGCATGGTTGCAAAACTGAGACTGACTTGCGAGCTTTGGTCGCAGATGCAAGAGGCGCGCTGGGCAACTCGGCGCCGGTAGTCGCCGCGTATTTTGAGTACGACCACTGATCGCGAGGCAATACTATGCAGAGCATCAGTGCAGCAGGATTGGACGGCCATTGGGTCGATGTCATTACGTGGATCTTTGTGCTTGCAAACACGGGACGTTTGCTGGCCTACTTGCCACAATTTGTATCGGCTTGGAATTGTCCTCATGGAGCAAAGAGCGTATCGATACTGACTTGGTCGTACTTCACTTTTGCACACTGCACCGCTCTCATGTATGCCTTGCATGTGTTACACGACTCGAAGTCCGTTTGGATATTTGCCGGAAATCTTGGCGTGACCCTATGCTTAGTTTCGCTGCTATTGTGGAAACGACTGACATTCATCCGAGCGGTGCGTCGTTCTTTCGACGAAGCAGACACTGAAGCGGCAGATGTCGTCAAAATTGTGCACTTCGTTCGCAACGTAGCCGCATCGAATGACGATTGCTTCGACTTATCCATGGCAAACAATTAGGGGAGATCTCTTTTTGTCTGCAGCCCGCTCTTTGTCCGGTCAAATCAATTGCGCTTGGAACCCACACCCGGAAAGGAACTGGCCCAAGCATCCTCAATCCAGTCACACAAAATGCCCCGCGTTTCGCGCGGGTCAATGATGTCCAGAATGCCGAACTTCTCAGCTGTGCGAAACGGCGAGGTCATGTTGAGGTAGAAGGCTTCCAGCTCGGCGCGCTTGGCTGCCGGGTCGGGTGCGGCGTCGATTTCCGACTTGTGCGCAGCCATCACCCCGCCTTCGATGGGGATGGAACCCCAGCGGGCGGACGGCCAGGCGTAACGCAGGTTCAGTGCCTCGCCGTACTTGGGTGCATGCAGTGCACCGGCCATGCCGAAGCAGCGGCGCATCAGGATGGACATCCAGGGGGACTTGCATTCGTTCAGGGCCTGGCCCACGCGCGTCGCGCCCAGCAAGGTGCCGCCGATTTCAGCTTCCACACCGGTCTGGTTGCCGGGCTGGTCCACGAAGTTGACGATGGGCAGGCCAAACAGGCTGCACAGGTTCACATGGCGCTCCATCTTGTAGGCCGCTTGCGTGGTCATGGCGCCACCTTGCACCTTGGGGTCGTTCGCAATCACGCCCACAGGAATACCGTTCAGGCGGGCCAATGCGGTGATGACCGAGCCACCCTGGTAGCGACCGATCTCGAACACGCTGTCCTGGTCCATCACGGTGTTCAGAATTTTGCGTGGGTCGTAGATCTTGCGGCGGTCACGCGGAATAGCGTCCTTGAGCCAGTCGTCGGCGCGGTTCGGATCATCGGTGGGCGCCAGTACGGGAGCCCTGTGAAACACACTGCGCGGCAGGTAGCTCAAGAAGCGCTGCACCTGGCGCAGGGCGTCCAACTCGTCCACCGCTTCGTTGTGCACCAGGGCGCTCTTGCGGTGCACCATGTGGCCACCCAGGTCGTTCTTGTCCACGTCCTGCGCATAGGCCTGACGGACCACATGCGGCCCGGCCGCCATCACCTGTGCCTGCTCACGCACCATGACCGAAAAGTGTGACGACAGTACCTTGATGGCGCCTTGCCCGGCACACGCACCCAGCGCCACGCCCACCACCGGCACGGTCTTGAGCAACTCATTCGCGGGCCAGCTGGGGTACTCCGGAATTTTGGTGCCGCCAATTTGCATCAGCAGCTTGACGCTGCCACCTGCAGAGTCGACCAGCCGGATCAGCGGCATGCGCAACTGGTGTGCCATCCGTTCGATGTAGATCCACTTGTCGGCAATGGTGGCCTCGGATGATCCGGCGCGAATGGTGAAGTCATCCACATGCAGGGCCACCTTGCGGCCTTCGATGCGGCCGGTGCCCACAATAGCATTGGTCGGGTCCAGGCGTTCAAACACTCCATCGCGGCTGTAGTGGCCCTTGCCGGCCAGCGACCCCAGCTCGCGGAAGGTGTCGGTATCCAGCAGTGCGGCAATGCGCTCACGCGCGTTCATGCGCCCACTGGCTTTGAACTTGGCTAGCGCTTCGGGTCCGCCCATGGCGAGTGCAAAGCTGCGCCGGTGTTGCAACTCCTCCATTTCGGTGGCCCATTCGCCAGACGGCTCAAAGGTATGTGGAGTGCTCATAGCGCGTTCAGGCCAAGGCCTGCGACCAATTCTTGTGTGAACTTGAACTCGCTCTGCATGTAGCGGTGCGAATCCACATAGCCCTTGAACAACGGCTTATTGCCGGACTTTTCAACCATCGCAATCCACTCGGGGGAGGCTGCCACTTGTTGGAGCGCGGCTTCCCAAAAACGGATTTGCTCGGCGTCCACGCCACCGGGCAGCAGCACACCGTTGTAGCTGACATAGTCGGCGGCTACCCCTTCTTCGCGCCAGGTCGGCACTTTGGCCAGAGGGCCGGTGCCCCGCTCGGGCGCCGCACTGACCAGAATACGCACCTTGCCGGCCTGGGCCATGGGCACCACGGTGGGCCCGGTTGCAGACACCACATCCACATGCCCCCCCAGCAGGGCCGCCATGGAGTCGGCTGACGAGCGGAATGGCGCCACGGTGAGCCGGGCGACGTCCACACCGGCGAGTTTGAGCGGCTTGGCAATGGCCAGGTGGGTGTTGAGGCCGCGCAGGGGGGCCACCGCAATCTTCAGCGACTCGGGGTTGCGCTTGAGGGCGTTGACCAGATCTTTGGCCGTTTTGAGGGGTGAGTCCATGGGCACCGCAACCAGCGTGGTTTCTTCCACCAGCATCGCCACCGGAACAAATTCGCGGATGTCGGCCTTCAGGATGCCCGTGACTTGGCCCGCCACGCTGCCGGAGTGGAAGGTGCACAGGTAGTGCGCGTTGCCACGGTTGCGCTGCAGCTGTTGCAAGGCCAGCAGTCCTGCAGCGCCGGGTTTGTTCTCGGCAAGGATGGTCTGGCTGTTGGCCAGTTTCAGGCTCTCCAACGCCTGCTTGATGCCGCGGGCATACAGATCGACCGAGCCGCCCGCTGCCACGCCAATCACATAGTTGATGGTCTGCGTGGGCTTCCAGTTGGCCTGTGCCTGGGACAGGCTTGGCCACAGGGCTGTGGCACCGCTACCGGCCAGCAGGTTCAGGGCATGGCGACGGCTTACAGGGGAATGTGTCATGGCGATTCCTAAGGTTGATGTGGGGTGGTAGCGGGTAGGTGCACCGCGCCTTGCGCGGCCAGTTGCTGGATGCGTTCGGCGTCGAGCTTCATGTCGTTGGAGAGAATGTTCAGCCCGTTTTCGCCCAGTGCCGGCCCGGTGTGGCGAATCGTGCCAGGCGTGGCCGACAGGCGGGGCACCACACCCGACTGCGTGGTGTGACCCAGCGTGGGGTGGGGGACTTGGGCCAGCATGCCGCGTGCGGCGAAGTGCGGGTCGGCGTAAATGTCTGCAATGGTGTAGACCCGCGAGGTGGGCACTTCACCCTGGCGCAGCATCTCTTCCAGCGCTGCGGCGTCAAAGCCGCGTGACCATTCGCTGATGATGGCGTCTATGGCCTTCATGTTGTCGGGCTTGCCGCGCTGCTGAATCGTCTCGAAGCGCGGGTCGGTGAGCAGCTCCGGTTGCTGCATGATGGCCACCAGCCGCTTCCAGGTCGGGTTGCTGTTGGCGGCAATCAACACCCAACCGCCATCACGGCTGGGGTACAGGCTATTGGGCGCCATGGACGGCAGATTGGCACCCTCGCGTTGGGGCACCACGCCGAGTTTTTCGAAGGCCGGAACGACCGGCTCCATTTGCGAAAAGGCCGCTTCATACAAGGCCACGTCCACCACCTGGCCGCGCCCGGTTTGGGTTCGTGCGTGGATCGCGGTCATGGCACCAAACGCCGCGTAGACGGATGACAGGTAGTCCGTGGTGGCCAGGGCCACGCGGGCGGGTGGGCGGTCCGGGTCGCCCGTCATGTGGCGTACACCGCCCACGGCCTCGCAAATGGCACCGTAGCCGGGACGCTCAGCGTAGGGGCCGGTCTGGCCGTAGCCGCTGATGCGCACCATCACCAGTCCCGGGTTGCGCGCGGACAGGGCGTCGTACCCAAGACCGAGGCGCTCCATCACGCCAGGGCGGTTGTTCTCCACCAGAATGTCGGCGCCTGCAATCAATTCCTGTGCAATGGCGCGGCCTTCCACCGACTTCAGGTCCAGTGCAATGGAGCGCTTGTTGCGCAGAATGGATGCCGCATAGAGGGAGACGTCACCCACGTGTTGACCCATTTGGCGTACCGGGTCGCCTTCGGGCGGCTCGATTTTGATGACGTCGGCACCAAAGTCGGCCAGCAAGCGGGTGCAGGCGGGACCGGCAATGGTGGAGCAGATTTCAATGACCTTCAGGCCGGTCAGTGCGCCGGCGGATGTAACAGGGGTCATGGGGTGCCTCTCGTGTTCTGTTGCAGTGCCAACTGGCGAATGGCTTCGGCCCCGGACTCTTCAATCCGCTGGCGGGTCAGCGCCAGCATGCGCTCCACGTCGGCGTTCTCTAGCGCCTGTGTGGCCTGCCGCCACAGCTTGGCGGACTGCAGGCGACGCTCGGTGGACGCAAGCCCCATCTTGCTGTAACGCAGGGTTTGCAGCGACAGGGCAGTGAGCATGCGTTGCAGTCGCTTGTTGCCACTTTGGCGTGCGCACAGAATGAGCAGACAGTATGTGGTCTCGGCGTATTCGTTGCCTGCGTCGGCCAGGGGAGCCAGCGCTTCAAGCCGCTGCACCCCGGCGCGCAGCATGGCCAGCAATTCGGGCCGGGGGTTGACCGCCAGCTTGCGCACCACCATGTCAAAGAGACCGGCGCGTATTTCCAGCAGCTCTTGCAATTCGGTGGCGCTGAGCTCGGTCACGATGGCACCCCGGCGTGCCAGTATGGTCACCAGGCCTTCACGCTCCAGAATGCGCAAAGCTTCGCGGATGGGTCCTCGGCTAACGTTGAACTCGTCCGCCAGTTCCTGCTCGGAAATGCGCGCCGCTGGCGGCATGGCACCCGACAGGATACGGTCACCGACCTGCGCGGCGATTTGCTCGGATACGGTCAGAGTGAGGTCTTCCTGGTCGGCAAACAGCCGGAAGGCCACGGCACTCTCCCACTGTGCGAACAGGTTTTGCGGCATGTCGCTGGGTTTCATGGCGGTGCTAACCCAGCATCAGGATGACCTGGTCATCGACCACGGCCTCACCCTCGGCCACGAGGATCTCGGTGACCGTGCCGGCTGAAGGGGCGGTGACCGGAATCTCCATCTTCATGGACTCCACTACCACCAGCGTGTCACCCTCGTTGACCTGCTGACCGACCGTGACTTCGACCTTCCAGACGCTGCCGGAAACCTCAGAACGTATTTTGCCCATGGCTCTTCCTTTTGTAGATTTTGTGATTGTTAACAATTTTGACTAAATAAAATCAAGGGAAAACCCTTGATCTTGGGGTGAGCCATCCGTCACATTGAGGGATGCGATGGCTCTGATGAACCGTGTTTGCCTAATGAGGGGCGACAGACATTGCATGCGTTGCGTGCTGGCCGGTCACGTCAGTCCAACGACTCCGGGTTGCGTCCGATGTGTTGAGCTGAGAACTTCTGCCAAGAGAGCGCTGCAGGATTTCGCATTGTCTTGCGGCCAGAGCCGAGGCGATTAATTCCAGCGCAGGCCGGTACGAACAGGCGTTCCACTCGCTGTAATCGCTGGCGGCAAGCAAGACACGCTGTGCCGACTCTAACGAATACACCCGCATGCCGAAATGGATGGCGTCGCGTCTGGCCAGGTCCACCACACGCTTCATGGACATGCCGCGATGCGCAGGATGCACAATGTCCTGATACGGAAAATCCGCCACCAAGATCGGTATGTTGTCAGGGCCCTGTGTCGCGGCGAAGGATGCGTTCAAAGTTGTGTTCATACAGGACACAACGCCGCAAACCTAGCATCCGATGACAGCCTGCTCCAACGGAGTCTGACCGCATCCTACGGGTCAGACCGAATTCCCGCACGCTTGAGAAATGATCTGAGATCAGTAGTGTCCCGACGTTGTCACCTTGGAGCGTCGCAAGTTAATGAATTGCTTGTTCAGTCTGATTGGGCCGCCCGTTTTGATATTGCGCTGATCCCCTCTTTTGCTCAGCAATCCTTGGTCTGTGTCATCAGTGCCCGCACTCACATGCATGGTCAATCCCGTATCATTTGCTTTCACCTGTTCCGTATCAACACTCCAAGGAGACTTTATGGGCGACACAATCTGGGTGCGTAGAAAGTCACGCGTCGGCACCGATGCGTCGGGCGACGACTTTGATCACTCACTTTTTTGCAAGGCTTCCGAAGAGTTGGACAAGCTCGCTGAGAATCTTGGCGTTCGCAGGCTCTCCGATTTCCTGGACACAACGGACATGCAGTACAACTTGTCGGACGAGGACCTGCCGGAGTCGTGGATTGTCGAAAACGAGAAGTGGTTTTCTCCCGTAGACGCATTGTCTTCACTCGCAAAAATTGTCGAACGGCTGAAGTCCGGCGAAGTGAAAGGCATCAAGGAGAAGATGCGCCCTGAATTGCTGGAAGAACTCGAAGACTGCCTGGTGAAAGTGTCTGACGCCCAGCGAGATGGAGACCAGTTTCATTTTTGCTTGGTGATGTGAGTCTTGGGCGCAGTGAAAGCGCAGGAACTGGCCAACACGGCCGCCGCTTCCACTCAACGCCCCAGGGCCGGGAACAGCTTCATCAGCCCGTCCGACATCACCTCAACCGCCAGCGCCGCCAGAATCAGCCCCATTAACCGCGTCATCACATTGATGCCGGTCTTGCCCAGCACGCGCGCAATCGGTTGGGCCATAACAAAGCACAGGGCGGTGGCCAGGCCGATGACTACGCCATAGCCCACCAACGTGGATAGCTGCCAGAAGGTCTTGGCCTTTTCGGCGTAGATCACCACGGTGGACATGGTGGCCGGGCCGGTGAGCAGGGGAATAGTCAGCGGCACCACCGCTATGCTGGCACCCATCGCTGCCTTCTCGGCACCGTCTTCCAGTTCATGCGAGGCGGGTTTTGCTTCGGCTGGTTGTGCGTTCAGCATGTTCAGCGCCGAGGTCAACAGCAGCATGCCGCCGCCCACCTGAAAGCTGGCCAGCGAGATGCCAAAAAAATCCAGAATGTGCAGCCCAGCCAATGCGCAGGCGGCAATCACCACAAAGGCACTGAAGGACGAAATCACAATGGTGCGGCGGCGCTGCTCTTGCGAAAAGCCCTGCGTGTAATGGATGAAGAACGGCACGATGGCCAGCGGGTTGACGATGGCCAGCAGGGTGATGAGGGGTTTGTAATCCATGGGTCGTTCGTGGTTGTCTAGCGGCCACCAGCCACGTCCAGCAGGCCACCGGTGGTGTAGCTGGAATCACTGCCCAGGAGCCACACTATGGCCTGGGCAACTTCCAGCGCGGTGCCCGGGCGCTGCATGGGCACCTGCGGTGCCATTTGCCAGGCCCGTTCGGGCTGGCCGCCGCTGGCGTGGATGTCGGTGTCAATGATGCCGGGCCGCACGGCGTTGACGCGGATGCCCTCCTGGGCCACTTCCTTAGCCAGTCCCAGGGTGAATGTGTCGATGGCGCCCTTGCTGGCAGCATAGTCCACATACTGACCCGGCGAACCCATGCGCGACGCTGCGCTGGAGACATTGACGATGCTGCCACCCTCGCCGCCGTACCGTGTGCTCATGCGCCTGACTGCCTCGCGAGCACAGACAAAGCTGCCCAGAATATTGGTGTTGAACATGCGCTGCAGGCGCTCAACGTCCATGGCGTCCACCCGGCTCGCAACGTCCACCACACCGGCGTTGTTGACCAGCGCGGTGAGGCGGCCCAGTTTGGCGTCCACCTTGTCAAACATGGAGAGCACCTGCGCCTCCACCGCCACGTCAGCTTGCACGGTGATCGCGCTGCCACCTGTCGCACGTATGCTGCGTACCACCTCGTCTGCCGCCAAAGAGTTGCTGGCGTAGTTCACCGCCACGGCGTAGCCCTGCTGCGCCGCCAAACGTGCGGTGGCGGCGCCAATACCGCGCGAGCCGCCGGTGATCAGGACGATTTTTTGCATGGAAAGGCCAATGTATCGCCCAGCCTAGAGCGGGCGGATGCTGCCTTGCAGTACGGCGGGCGGGTAATACTGCTGGAAGCCTTTCCACACCATGCCCGAGCGGGCCGCGCGCTCCAGAGCAGCCAGCAAAGCGGTCTTGTCTGCGGCAGTTAGCGCGCTGTTGGAAACATAGGCGCCGCTATCGCCCCATGGCAACTCGCGCAGTGACTCAAATCGCAACTTGTCGAGCAGGTCGCGCACCCGCTCGTCATCCACCATGGCACCAGCCAGGATGGAGGGCGCCATGATGGTGGCATCCACCGTGCCGGCTTTGAGCAGTCGCGCAACCGACAGGCTGTCGACCTCCATAATGACCCGGCCCTGGGCCTCCAGGCTGGCAACCAGAGCCTGATAGGCCTCACCGTAGTCAAAGCCACGTACCAGTGCGACCTTGAGGCCGGGCTGGTCGAGCAACTCCTGCGCTGACTTGATTGGTGCTCGGTTGGACTGCACGGAAATCAGCATGGCCCGGTTGTGGACCAATGGAATAAAGGTGCCGTGGGCATCGCGTTTGGGCGTCTTGCTGGCCGGTATCAGCACATCCGCCCGCCCGGTCTCAAACAGCACCTCCAGCCGGGCGCGCGGCACGGCGGACAAGGCCACCGTGCAGCCTTCCTTCTCTGCGAAGGAGTAATTTCTTCACTCTATGCTTCGGATATGGGGCTCATGCTCATAAATGTT
>DAOQRI010000064.1:0-9740 GCA_035355475.1 Rhodoferax sp.
CCGTGGTGAACGACTTGCACCGTGCTGCCGGTCGCTCGGGCGTGGGTGCCGTCATGGGTAGCAAGAATCTCAAGGCTATTGCGGTGCGCGGCACCAAGGGCGTGGGCAATATCCGCGATCCGAAAGCCTTTATGGCCGCGGTCAAGGCAGGCAAGAAGGTCCTGGCTGAAAACGGCGTCACCGGTACCGGTCTGCCTGCCATGGGCACCCAGGTGCTGATGAGCGTGATCAACGAAATCGGTGGTCTGCCAACGCGCAACCATCAGGATGTGCAATTCGAAGGTGCCAAGGACATTGGTGCCGAGGCCATGGCTACGCCGCGCAAGACCGACGGCAAGAAACACCTGGTAACCAACCAGGCCTGCTTTGGTTGCACTATTGCCTGCGGCCGCATCAGCAAGATGGATGAGGGCCACTTCACGATTGAAAACAAGCCGCAGTACCGTGGTGCCAATGGTGGCCTGGAATACGAAGCCGCATGGGCCTTGGGTGCAGCCAATGGCGTAAATGACCTGGAATGCCTGCAATACGCCAACCTGCTGTGCAACGAAGAGGGCATCGACCCCATCAGCTTCGGTGCCACCGTGGGCGCGGTGATGGAACTCTATGGCATGGGTGTTCTGACCAAAGAGCAGGTTGGCATTGAGGCCACTTTTGGTTCCGCCCGTGCACTGGCTTTCCTGGCAGAAGAAACCGTCAATGGCCGAGGCTTTGGCAAGGAAATCGGCCAGGGCTCCAAGCGCCTGACTGCAAAATATGGACACCCCGAGTTGAGCATGTCGTCCAAGGGCCAGGAGTTCCCGGCTTATGACGGCCGCGCCATTCAGGGTATCGGCCTGGCTTATGCCACATCCAACCGGGGTGGATGCCATTTGCGTGGCTACACCATTGCGTCTGAAGTGCTGGGTATTCCGGTCAAGACCGATCCACTGGTGTCTGAGGGCAAGCCCGATCTGGTCAAGGCTTTCCAGGACGCCACCGCTGCATTTGACTCATCGGGTCTGTGCATATTCACCACTTTTGCGTGGGGTTTGCAAGACCTGTCACCGCAAATGCAGGGTGCCTGCGGCGAGCAGTACACGATTGAAGAACTGGCCAAGATCGGCGAGCGCATCTGGAACATGGAGCGCGAGTTCAACAATCGTGCCGGCTTCACCAACAAGGATGACAGCCTGCCAGAGCGTCTGACCAGCGTGGAAGGTGCCTGCAAAACCGGCCCCGCAAAGGGCAAGTTCAACGAACTGGCCACGATGTTGCCCAAGTACTATGAGGCCCGCGGCTGGGACCCCGAAGGCCGCCCAACGGCAGCCACCAAGGAACGCCTGGGCCTGTAAGGCTGAACCGGTTCAAGCCGTTAACCATCAAGCGGTCATCAGTGACCGCTTTTTTTCTGGAGATTCCCATGACCCATCATGTCATCCTGGGTGCCGGCCCTGCCGGTGTCATCGCCGCCGAAACCATTCGCAAGCTGGCACCACTTGACGCTATCACCCTCATCGGTGATGAGCCCGAGCCGTCGTACTCACGTATGGCCATTCCCTACCTCTTGATGGGGAACATCGACGAGCGCGGAACCTACCTGCGAAAAAGTGAGACGCATTTTGAAGACCTGGGCATAAAAGTGCTGCTGGCCCGCGCACAATCTGTGCAGGCAGCTACTAAGACGATAGCATTTGCGAACGGTGAAACGCTGGCTTACGACACCCTGTTGATCGCCAGCGGCTCACATCCGGTGAGCCCGCCCATTCCTGGTATCCGGTCAGAGGGCGTTCACACCTGCTGGACCCTGGCGGACGCCCGCGCGATTGCCGAGCGCGCCAAGCCCGGTGCGCGCGTGCTGCAGCTCGGTGCGGGTTTCATTGGCTGCATCATCCTGGAAGCGCTTGCCTCGCGGGGTGTTCACCTGAGCGTGGTTGAGATGGGCGACCGCATGGTGCCCCGCATGATGGGCCCGACAGCCGGTGGCATGATCCGCGACTGGTGCGAGGCCAAAGGCGTGGAAGTCTTCACCGGCACGCGGGTCGAGTTGATCGAGCCAGGCACCCCCTTGTCCGTGAAGCTGTCCAACGGCACCAGCATGCAGGCGGACCTGGTCATCAGCGCCGCGGGCGTGCGCCCGGCGATCGGCTTTCTGGAAAATTCGGGCATCACCTGCTTGCAGGGCGTGTTGACCGACGAACACCTTCAAACCAACCTGCCCGGCGTTTTTGCTGCTGGCGATTGCGCCGAGGCCTTTGACAAAGTGTCAGGCAAGACCATCGTCAGCGCCATCCAGCCCAACGCCGCCGAGCAGGCGCGGGTTGCCGCAGCCAACATGGTCGCATTTGCGCGCGGCATGCCGGCGCAGTCCGAGCTCAGTGGCGTAACGCAAATCAACGTGCTCGACACCCTGGGCCTGATCTCTGCCAGTTTTGGCGACTGGGCGGGGACGCCGACTTGTGACCACGTGGAGCTGACTGACAAAGCGTCGGGGCGCCATCTGAGCCTGCGTTTCCAGGACGACGTGATGGTAGGTTGCAACGCCGTGGGCTGGACCGAGCACATCGGAGTGATGCGTGGGCTGGTCGAGGGCCAGATCAAGCTGGGACCTTGGAAAGACAAGCTGATGCAGGACCCGACTCGGCTGGTGGAAGCCTACCAGGCGTCAGCGCTGGGGCAGGACGACTGGTCCGGCGGCAAGACCGGACGCAAGCGCTAGGGAATCGACCCGGGATGAACATCACGCTCAAGCTATTCGCGTCGCTGACCGACTACCTGCCCGTAGAGTCCAAGTACACCAACATTGTGGCGCTGGACATTGCGCCCGAGACCACCATCCTGCAACTGGTGGAGCGGTACCGATTGCCGGCGAAGGAGGTGCACCTGGTGCTGGTCAATGGAAGCTATATCGCGCCCGAACTTCGCTCCACCAAAACTCTGGTCGAGGGCGATGTGCTGGCGATCTGGCCACCCATTGCCGGAGGCTGAATTTTGCAGGCGTTTTATCCCGAACGCTTTGAGCGCGAAATGGGCTGCACCGAAGCCGACTGGCTGCGCTGGCTGCCCCAGGCAATGGGTGACAACCACTGGAAGCTGCAAACCGACTCGGCAGGCGTGCGCATCGGCGACGGTGCGCTGGGGCTGAAATGGCAGGTAGCCGAGCCGCGCGTGATTGGTCATGTCCGCATCCCGGTGCTGAAAGTGAGCTTTCGCTTTGCCGGGCTGGACGATGCGCAGCGCTACACCTTCATGCAGCGCTTTGATTTGTATATGCAGCGTGGTGGTGGTTGAAAGCTTGGTACGCAACCTGCAGTCAGGTCACCCGTTGTTCAGGTCCACAAATGCATCCATCACCAGGTGCGGATTCTTCATCAGTTCGTCTTTCCAGGCGCCCAGGTGGCGATGTGACTGGATCAGGCCGCGGATCGCGCCCACATGGTGCGGGTGGCCGATGGTGATAGCGCCGATCAACTGGTCGCCATCGAAACACAGGCGGGTGTAGATGAAGTTGGATTCGTCCACCACTTCGGTGTGGTCACCGCCCGGTATGCCATCCCACAAACCAAAGGTATGCGAAATCAGGCCCACGGTGTCCAGCACATTCATGCTCAGGCTGCCACGGTAGGGAACATCCTTGCCGAGCATGTTCAGTGCAGCAATGCGGCCATGCTCGGTGGCGGTGGGCTGCAAAGCGTGCACCACCCATTCGCCCGTGGAGAAGTCACGCCCTTGGGCCACGTCGCCAGCGGCGTAAATGTGCGGCACCGTGGTGCGCATGTGCGCGTCGATCACCACCCCGCTGCGGATCTCGGCACCCGTGCCGTCGAGGAACGACACATTCGGATGCACGCCGGTGGCCAGAATGATCAGGTCGGCATCGATGCTGCGCGTGTCCATGACCAAGCGCGGTCCGGGCTCAATCCCCAGCGTGCGGCCAGTGGTGATGACATCCACGCCTCGTCCCTCCAGCCAGCGCTGCAGCATGCCGCTGCCCACCGGTGTCATCATCGAACGCAAGATTTGTCCTGAGCGTCCGGCCACCACCGACAGTTTGGCGCCGCTGTTTACCAGCGACTTCATGCACACACCCGCCACAAAGCCAGCGCCCAGCATGACCACGCGGGCGCCAGGCTTGAGCTTGGCGGCGATCTGGTGCGCGTCTTCCAGTGTCCAGCAGGTTACCGCGCCGGGCACATCGGTGCCCGGGATGGGCGGCAGCGATGGGGACGAGCCGGTGGCAACCAGCAGTCGGTCGTAGGGAAGTTGCGAGCCGTCTTCCAGATCAATTTGACCACCGCTTGGGCCGGCGTGCACCTTGAGCGCTTTGCCATGGAGGTAGCGAATGCCCAGTGCTTCGAGGTGGTGTGGCGCACGGCGTTGGCGGGCGCCATCATCGGAAATGGCGCCGTTGAGGATGTAGGGAATGGCCATGCGCGCATAGGGCTCGCCAGGCTCTCCACTGACCAGGGTGATGGTGGCCTGGGGGGCATTTTCGCGCAGGGTTTCAGCCGCGCGCACGCCGGCGGGGCCGGCACCGATGATGACAAAGTTCATGGTTCTTCACCTCGTTGTGCATCCGGCGTGGATGCGTCTGCATCAAGCCCGGCGAGTTTCAAACCCTGTCTTGCCAGAAGCATGGCAGTGCAGCCGAGCGACCTGTTTCACAGTGTAGCGACTAAGGCCAGATGCAGCTACCTCAGAAGGCACAAAGAGCGCCATCCGCGCCTCATTGCGATGGTGCGCATGCCGCGTTGATGGCGAGTTTTCGATAAACCGGGTTAGACGATGCGCAGCGCTAAACCTTCATGTAGCGCTTTGATCTGTACATGCAGTGCGGTGGTGGGTAACCCCTGCCTTAGTCAACGTTAACGATTCGTGGATCCAGACTGATTCGCTGGCCGTTTGAGTTGATCAAATTGACATCGTATTTGAACTGTTTTTTGTTGATGTGCTTGAGCTTCTTGCACACATAGACAGTCGTTGAATTGCCGCGTTTTCCGCACTCTCCGTAGTCGGTTCTATCGCCTTCAATCACAATACCGTCTTCCGCAAACGAGAACCCTGGAGTGGCCAGTGACCACACAATTTTGTGGTGTTTCTTGGTCATGTTGGCAGGATCGGGACTGACCGATATCACGCCGTTATTGACGGAAACCTGTACGGCTTTGTCCAATTTATCTTGGGCCAGAACGCCTTGAGCCAAGGCCACACCAACGAGAAGTGTCCAATAACGTCGCATGGAAAGTCTCCAGGTAAATAGTCAAACGGAATGGTCGATACCGTTTCATTCTACGCACAGTTGCCATAATGGGCCATGACTGCAGAAAGACTTCAACTTGAAGCCACAATAGCCACCCTGGAGGCACAGCGTTCAGTGCTGGGCGATGCTGTGGTGGACTTGTCCGTGGCCTCTTTGCGCGCCACGCTGGCAGGACTAACACCTTCTTCAGACGCTGCCCTTGACAAGGGGGAACAAGCCATCCGGCAGGCCACGATTTTGTTTTTGGATATCGTTGGTTCTACGCCGCTGAGCCTGCAACTTGACCCGGAAGAATTTCATGCCATCGTGGATGGCGTATTGCGTCGCGGCACCAAGATTCTTGTTGATCGGGGCGGCAAGATCATCAGTTACGCGGGTGACAATATCATTGCCGTTTTTGGTGCGAATGAAGCCAGCGAAGACGCCGTGGAGCGTGCGGTCCATGCTGGTCTGGAACTGCTGGAAGTGGGGCATGACCTTCAAGCGCAGGTTCAAACACGCTTTGGTCTTGAGGGCAGCCATGTGCGCGTGGGTATCCACACGGGTTCCGTTTTGCTGGGTGGCGGGGTACAAGCTGACAGCACAATCAGTGGGTTGAGCGTCAATGTTGCGGCACGTATGGAGCAAACTGCACCACCGGGTGGCCTGCGCATCAGCCAGACAACCTACAGCATGGTGCGCGGGGTTTTTGATGTGGAGGCCCAGGCTCCCATGGCGGTGAAGGGCATTGCGCAGCCGATGTTGACCTACCTGGTGTTGCGGGCCAAGCCGCGTGCGTTTCGCGTGACATCGCGCGGCGTAGAGGGCGTTGAGACGCGAATGATTGCGCGTGACTCCGAACTGAAAGAGATGCAGGATACATTTCTGCGGCTCTGTCAGCAGCGCCGTATGGAAGTTGTTCTCGTTGTCGCTGAGGCAGGCCTGGGCAAGAGTCGGCTTCTTTACGAGTTTGACAATTGGGCAGACCTGCGACCTGAGGTTTTCACGATATTCAGGGCCTGCGCAAATCCGCAGTCGCAAACCCAGCCCTATGGCCTTTTGCGCGACATCTTTGCGTGGCGCTACCAGTTGCTTGACAGCGACAGTATGCAAGAGGCCAAGAGCAAATTTGAGACGGCTCTATCTGACCTATTTGCAGATGAGGGCTCCGACTTCTGTGACGCCCAAGCGCACCTACTAGGACAACTCATAGGGTTGAACTTTGGCGACAGTCGCCACGTCAGAGGCATCCTCGACGACGCGAAGCAAATCAGGAACCGCGCATTTCACGCAGCAGCACAGGTGTTTCGGCGCATAGCACTTCAGACTGGCAATCCTGTCGTGCTTGAGTTGGACGATCTGCACTGGGCCGATGACGCATCGCTTGACTTTCTCAATTACCTGACCCAGGTCAACCGTGATGTGCCGCTGATGGTCATTGGACTGACCCGGGCGACGATTTTTGAGCGCCGCGCCGACTGGAGCAGCACGGATGGATTTCTCAGGCGAATCGACCTTGAGCCTCTCGATAAAACCGGTAGCCGACTGCTGGCCAACGAATTGTTGAAGAGGCTGGTTGAAATACCCGCCACATTGCGCGAACTGATCATCGGGGGGGCTGACGGAAATCCCTTCTATATGGAAGAGCTGGTGAAGATGCTCATCGATCAGCGCGCCATCGAGACCAACGATGAAAAGTGGCTCGTCAATCCCGAAAAACTTCTCAGTGCCGATGTTCCACCCACCCTGACAGGGATATTGCAGGCACGTCTGGATGGGCTACCGGCACGTGAACGCATTGCGTTGCAAAAAGCCAGTGTGATCGGGCTGACATTCTGGGACAAGGCCTTGGGCGCGCTCGATGCGCGCGCAACCGAGGCATTGCCGGCGCTGGTCCAAAGGGGGTTGACGCTGAAGCGCGATGCAGGGACTGTGGACGATGCGCACGAATTTGCTTTCAAACACCATATCCTGCATCAGGTTACCTATGAGACCCTGTTGAAAAGCCATAAGCGGGAACTTCATGCAAGGGCCGCACATTGGCTTGCTAATTTGACAGGTGCGCGCGCAGGGAATTTTCTTGGCATCACAGCCGAACACTATGCGCAAGCAGGGGATTTTCCCAACGCCATCGAGTTTTATGCGCGCGCAGCAGAACATGCCCGCAATGGATATGTCCATGAGTCGGTGTTGAGTTATGTAGCGCATGCGCTCAACTTGCTGGATGCTGTAAAAACTGGCGACCCTTTTGATCTCGTTCAATTCCGACAGCGATGGAGGTTGCTGGATGTAAGGGAGTCAATATGGCGCTTGCAAGGCCGGCGTGATGCACAGCGCGCAGACCAGGATGCCATGCAAGCCGTTGCGAATGCGTTGAATGACAAAAAGCTCATGGCCGAACTGGCAAATCGTCGGGCCCAGCTCGCCATGCTGATCTCGGACTTCCAGACACAGGAGGCTATTGCACGTACCGCCATCGAACTCGCCAACGACGCCGCAGATGTTGAGCTGCGTCTCAAGTCGCAGCGCGTGCTGAGTGCTGCCTTGGCCGGTAAGGGAGATACACATGCGGCATTGGAGTTGACGCGCAGCGGTTTGTCGCAGGCGCGAGAACAGGGATTGCGGCGTCTGGAAGGCACGTACCTGTCCGACCTCTCAAATATGTTGTTCAATCAGGGGCAAATCGTCGCATCGATGGAGCTGATGTCCCAAGTTTTGGTGATCAACCAGGAGGTAGGCGATAGGGTCAACGAGGCGAACAATGTGGGCAATCGGGGTGTCAGCTGGCTTCAGTTTGGGGCATTGAACGAAGCGCGAGTGGATATCGGGGCCGCGCTGGAAATGAGCCGCGCTGTCGGAGACCGTGCCAGTGAGGGCGCGCATCTGGTCAACCTCTCCAGGTTGATGCTCATGCAGGGCCATGAAACCGCGGCCCTGGCCCATGCGCGTGCTGGACTGGACATTGCGATTGCAACCGAAGTGGCCTCCTGGGAAGTCATCAGTTTGATTTACATGGGGAACGCTGAGATGGCGCTGGGCCGTATGGCCGATGCGAGGCTTGCCTTCCTTCGAGCCGAGTCGATTGCCGAAAAAATTGGCAATGCCTGGCGGTTCGATGCACTTGCAGGTTTGGCGCGGGTCGCACTCGAGGCAGGGGAACTGGACGAAGCGGTGCGGCTAGTAGGATTGTTGCTGGACCAGATGGAAACCGCGCGTGCGCTGGATGATGTCGATCTGCCGCGATGGATCGAGTTGACCTGCTACAAGGTACTGGATGCAGCGGCAGATCCCCGGGCGCCGCGCATGCTGGCGCGTGCGCACGATTTGTTGTTGACCCAAGCGAACAATATTCCCGATGCTGCCCTCAGGCAAAGCTTTTTAGACAACATCCCTGAGCATCGGGAGATTGTGCAACTTAGAACCCAAACGCCTTGACACCCGGTTTGAGCATATAAGCCGCCACTTCCGGCGGTTTGGCAACGGTCACGCCCTCGGTCAGGTCAGCCGGCGTGCGCTCGGCGTTGGGCAAATACAAGGCGCAAACTTCTACCGTCGCGCCTGCTTTCATCAAGCCTGCCAGCATCTGCTTGGGAGTCACGTTGCGTGGCTTTAGTGCCGCTGGTTCATAGGTCTTGAGCGCCAGTTGTCCAGCCGGACCGCACAGCAAGATTCGCACGGCGGCTTTCTGCTCCACCATTTGCGTTGCCAGCACCATGGCCATGCCCTGGGACTGGTTGTCAGCACTGGTCACGTTGAAGAATGCTTCGCTGGGTGATTGCGCGAAGGCGCTCAGCGAAAGTGACATCACGGCAGCAAGAACATATTTTGTGTGTTTCATCAATAACTCCAGTTGTAAAAAACTACTTTTTTGTCGGCCGGTGGCCGCTGACGGTGGTCAGCCCCAGGGCTTCCCAGTCCATCATGCCGCCGCGGTAATAGGAAATTTTGCTCACCGGAAAGCCGGCGCGCACCATGCTGGCAATGCCTGCAGGGCTTTGCGGACAAACCGGGCCGTTGCAGAAAGCCACAATTTGAAGCGCTTTTGTGCAGTCCCATGGCTGCTTGTTCTGGCGGGTGCAACCCATCTCGTCCATGCGGTCTTCCAGTTCGTTGAACGGAATGTTGTAACTGTTGGGGATGGTGGCTTCCAGCGGTTCGCCGTCATCGCGCATGTCAATCACCATCGTTTGGGGGTCGTTGAGCGCCTGCAGCACCTCAATTTCTGCCACTGGGCGTACCCCGGGCAGGGGAATCAAGGGTTGCAGGAAACCCTTGACTGGCGCACAGGCAGTCAGGGTCCGGGTGATGGTGAAGGGCCCCTGGGGGGTCTGGATGACGAACTGTCTGTCGTTGCCAACGATCTTCAGCCGTTCAGGCCCCTGCGCCCGCGCGGGTGGTGCGCCACTGGTCGCCGCCAACAGGGTTGCCAGCAACAGAGCGGTGCACCATTGACCCACGCTCATTCCTTGATGGTGCAGGCTTCACCTTTGCAGGAGATCTCGGCATCCAGGTAAGAGATGTT
>DAOQRI010000065.1:0-9672 GCA_035355475.1 Rhodoferax sp.
GCCAGTAGTCCCAGCCTGCACATGTCAGCATAGCTATCAAAACAATAGCTGTTAAGCAATATAACATGCGGGCTCTAGCCATGAAACGATGCAACGGCTGCGGCAGGATCAACAACCAGACGCTCAATCCCGCCGCCAACTGGAAGGGCCCGTACCACAACGGGTATTCCAGCAAGCTGTGCAACCCAATGACCGCCAGCACGCCCCACGCCAACTGGCGTGTGGCGTCGGACTCCTGCCAGGGTCTGGCACGCAACACCAGCCACAGCAGCGCAGCACACACAGTCAGGGCCAGCGGCACACCCAACTCTACAGCCAAGTGCAGCGGCAGGTTATGGGCATTGTCCAAGATGTCGCAGAAGCGCTGGCCAGGGTACAGCGTGACAAAATGGGCGTACCCCAACTCATTCCAACCCCAGCCCGTCCATGGCTTTTGCGCAATAAGGTACAGGACGTTGGACCACAGCACACGGCGGCTTTGGCAACCCACTTCTTCCTTGAAGCGCCCCATCAGGCCGCCGCTTTGAAAACCAGTTGCCCATTCCAGCAGCACCGGCAGCACCACCACGGCCAGACAATAGAGCCCCAATGCACCAAGGCCGGTCAGGAGGATTGGTGTAGCTGCCGCGCTTCGCGTCCGGAGAACACGCCACCACAGCAGCGCCAGGCCCGCCACCAGCCACCACTGGAACAGACCGGTACGAGAGCCACTGGCAGCATTGCCGGCGGCCAGGAGCAGTGCGGCAGCGCCCCACAACAACCATCTGCCGGAACGCGGGACGGAACGCGCCTGGACAGCCCCCTGTGCCACCTCCCACAATAGGGCCAGCAACCCGATACTGGTCAGCGTTGCGAACTGATTGCGCTGGCGCAGATTGGCGAAGGCCTCGCCCATTCCGGTATGGTTGCCCCATTGCCCCAGCACCTGTGTCTGGCCAAAATACTGCAACAAGGCTATGCCGCAGCTCAGCACTGCAGCGGCCAACCAAGCACCTGCGGCAACACCGGAAAGGCGTGTCGGCTGGTTTTCGGGTCGATGCAACGCAGCAACCGCCAGCAGAATGGCGACACACGCCCATGCGAACATCAGGGGCGCTACATTCGGTGCAGGCCCCGGCGCGAACGGGTTGAGCCATGGCAGCACCATCGCCACCCAGGCAAGGGTTGGTAGCCTATGATTGACAGATGAACAAAATGTGCATGCCATGGATGTAGTCGCAGTAGTCGGTCTTGGCTATATGGGACTCCCCTTGGCCGTCGCATTTGGAAAAATCATGCCGACTATAGGGTATGACTTGGGCTTCAGAAAAATCGATTAGCGTCGCCATGCGAACAAGCACAAATGTCACATGGCAGCAAGCTTTGGTTACACGCGACGCCAGGCAGAAACTCAACGGGCATCGCAGCGTCGTAGTCTGGCTGACCGGGCTATCGGGGTCAGGCAAGTCCACGTTGGCCCATGCTGTTGAGGAGAAACTCCACGCACGTAGGTGCCGCTCGCTTGTGCTGGACGGCGATAACGTGCGCCCTGGACTTTGTGGCGACCTGGGCTCCTCTGAAAGCGCACGAACAGAGTATATTCGGCGCGTCGGAGAAACTGCCAAACTGTTAACCGAGGCGGGTGTGATTACGCTCACCGCGTTTATCTCCCCTTTTCGCTCGGACCGTGAGCGGGTACGGCACCTGCTGGCCGGCGATGATTTTATTGAGGTGTACTGCCGTTGCTCTTTGGACGTCTGTGAAGGTCGTGATGTAAAAGGCATGTACCGCAAAGCGCGCGCCGGAGAGATCAGCGAGTTCACCGGTATCTCTTCTCCCTATGAAGAGCCACTTGATGCGGAGTTGGTCGTCGAAACCGGATTCCTGCCGCTTGAAACATGCGTTGCCCAGGTGATCCAACATCCGCAAGCACATGGGGTGATCACCGGAACATGAGCAACTTCGTTTGGAACCCTTGGCGTATCGTGTCGGACATCTGGCAGCACCATTACCTGCTCGGACAACTCATCAAACGAGACGTGCTGTTGCGCTACCGGGGTGCGATGTTTGGTGTGCTGTGGATGTTCCTCAGTCCCTTGTTTATGCTCATCATCTTTGCCTTCGTGTTTGGCCAAATCTTCCAGGCTCGGTGGCCACAGCAGACGGGCGACTTGCCTTTCTGGCTACTGCTGTATAGCGGGCTTATTACTTTTAATATATTCGCAGAAACCGTTTCACGTGCGCCGGGCGCCGTGCGCAGCTACGCAAGTTTTGTCAAAAAAATTATATTCCCGGTGCAAATTCTTCCACTGGTGCCATTGGGCGCTGCGTTGGTGCATTGCGCATTTAATTTCTTGATATTGCTCGTGGCACTGGCCTTTACTGGTGGTTTGCATTGGCAGATACTACTGTTCCCGCTACTGCTGCTTCCCGTAGTGTTGCTTGCCCTTGGACTGTCTTGGTTTGTCGCGGCATGGGGGGTATTTATCAAAGACATGACCCAAATCGTTCCGATGCTCGTACAGATGCTGATGTTTTTGTCGCCGGTGTTCTATCCGGTGAGCGCGACACCTCCGGTTCTACAGCCCTTCTACCACTTCAACCCTTTGGGTATGGTGATAGAAACTTCACGCGCGGTCATTGCTGATCAGCCAATCCGCTGGGACACATGGGGTCTGGCATTTGGGCTCTGCTTGGGGGCTGCCATTTTGGGTCACGCATTCTTCGAACATAGCCGGGACGAGTTCGCCGATGCACTCTGATATTGCCGTCTCGGTCAAGAACTTGACTAAGACATATCGAATCTTTGAGCACCCTGGAGATCGAATCTTGCAGGCATTGACCTTTGGTCAACGACGTTTTCATCGAGAGTTCACCGCCTTGAAAGATGTCTCATTCGACATCAAGCGAGGTGAAACCGTTGGCATTATCGGCCGCAATGGCTCGGGGAAAAGTACACTGCTTCAACTGATTTGCGGAATCCTTAAACCGGACAAAGGTACTGTGGCAGTTAACGGGCGAATTTCAGCACTGTTGGAACTAGGTGCGGGGTTCAATCCAGAATTTACCGGACGAGAAAACGTATATTTTCAAGGCGCAATCCTGGGCATTTCCGAACTTGAAATCCGCTTGCGCTTTGATGACATCGCTGACTTTGCCGGAATAGGAGAGTTTATTGATCGGCCAGTTCGAACTTACTCCAGCGGAATGTTTGTGCGGTTGGCGTTTTCGGTGGCGATTCATGTTGATCCTGACATTCTGGTGATTGACGAAGCACTGGCGGTAGGAGACGTCAAGTTTCAGGCAAAGTGTTTTCAGCGGATCAAATCTATTCAAAGAGAAGGCGGAGCAATTGTTCTCGTTACACATTCACTTGAGCAAGTAGGTCATATTTGTGATCGCGTTATCGTCATAGATCGGGGCAAACTTATTGCGATTGGGGGTGTGTCTGAGACGTTGTCCCGATTTGTCAGCGGCGATCTCGAGCGACCAAATCCGGCACCTGCCGTGTTCCACTCGAATGATCCATTCGCATCGCACCCACTATTCAACGTTCGCGAGAATCGTTGGGGTGATCGGGCAGCTTCAATTCGCAATATTCAACTTAAGCAAAATGGTACATTCGATCCACTCACTTTTTGCGCAGGTCTTGAAGTTGAGGTCACTCTCTTCATTGAATTTCATGGTGCAGTTCAGAACCCTATCTATGGATTGACAATTAAATCCCAAAGTGGCGAGGTGATTCTCTCGACGAATTCGATCCAGTCATCCGCAGTCATTGCCAATCGCAATCCAGTGGTGGGCGAGACAGTTTGTACCAGTTTCCGTTTTCATCCATTTCTTGATGCAGGCACTTACAAAATTTCTGTTGGTGTTGCAAGTGATATTGATGGTGCGATCGTCGCCCATGACCGTCGCTACGATTCGCTAACTTTTGATATTGCCCACCCTTTGAATTCAACTGGCGAGATTGCTATGCATCCATCGTTTTGCATTCTCGATGCATCTACAAGAGAATAGCCGCTTCCGCATGTCTGGAATCGGCAACTGTATGAATGCGGATACGCAGTTCAGATTGCCGCTTTGGTTTGGAATTGGCTACGGGCAGCAAAACCGGGTTGTCGATGCGCTTCGCAATGTAATAACAAAATTGAGCTATTGATTTTGGCAGCGAAAGTCAAATCGATCACAAACGTTGCCGTCTCCACCGTGCTGCAACAGTAACTTAAACAAAACACTACTATGAACGAGGCGCGTCCCTATACCTTCGATGCCAGTCTCAAAGTGTGGATAACACCGACACATGACGGGACCAATTACTCAGACGGCGATGTCGTGGAGTTGCAGTTGCTGTCGACACTGCGGCAGAGCCCCGATGTAAGCGCCTCTTCGGAAGAACTTCAACTGAACATCACTGACTGGCCAAGCGAATATCACCTTAGTCCGGTGCGACACAACCTATTGCGCCCATTGAAGTTCGATTCATCCGACAGTATTTTGGAACTCGGTTGCGGTTGTGGTGCGCTAACACGCTACCTGGGGGAAACCGGTGCGAAAGTCATTGCCGTTGAAGGCAGTCGTCGACGCGCCATGATTGCGGCAGAACGCTGCCGTGATTTACCCAACGTTTCGGTGTATTGCGACAATTTGATCGACTTCCAGATTGAAAGCAACTTTGAGTTCGTAACGCTAATTGGCGTGCTTGAGTATGCCAATCAATTCATCTCAGGAGCCGACCCAGTTCACGCCTGTTTGAAAAAGGCGGGAAGCTTTCTCACCAAGGATGGGGGGTTGGTATTAGCTATTGAAAATCAGCTTGGTCTCAAATATTTCAACGGATGCAAGGAAGACCATCTTGGGATTCCCTATTTCGGTATCAATGGGCTCTATAGCAACGATGGCCCGGTGACATTTGGCCGGCACGCGTTGGCAAAGAAACTTAGCGAGTCAGGCTTGCGGACGCATGACTTCTACTATCCTTTTCCCGACTACAAGCTCCCTGGATTGATACTGAGCGAAGCCGCCTTGTGCAATGAACAACTCAATGTTGCCGATCTCCTGATACATAACACAGGGCGGGACTATCCCGAGACTAAACATCGAGCATTCGCGGAAGACTTGGCATGGCGGGTCGCTGTACAAAATCGATTGGTTGGCGACTTGGCCAATTCATTCCTCGTTGTTGCACGCCCATTGGGTGCAAAGATCACCCCGCCCGGTTGGCTGGCAAAAACTTACAGCCGTGGCCGCAGGCGTCCCCACTATCAAGTTGAGACCACCATTGAAGTAGATGATGCGAATTGTCTAACCGTTCGAAAACACAAACTCAACTCCGTTCCGCACTCTGAAGAAGCTTGGCTACGGCATGCTGTGAAGGACTGCAGCTATATCTCGGGAAACCTGCTGATTGCCGACGTGCATCAGGCTATGGCTTTGCAGGCGGGTATAGAGGTACTGGCTGGTTGCTTCAAACCATGGTTAGATTTTTTAAGCACAAGTTCAACAAATAATGAACGAGGCGAACGAGTATTGCCGGGCAATTTTATCGACTGTATACCTTCCAATATGATGAAAGACTCCGACGGAGGCCTGCGCTATTTTGATGCCGAGTGGGTAAGTGTGACGCCCATTCCTATGGCATGGGCCGTCATTCGAGGCATTGCCTATTCACTCATAGGTTGCATGGAAAACACTGCTTTGAGCCAAATGACTTATCGGCAGTTCATCGTCGCCGTGGCCAAACATGCTCAATTGCGTCTTTCAGACGCTGACTTTTCCTTGGCTGATGCTTGGGAATTGAAACTTGTCGGACAGTGTCATATGGACGCTTCCAGCACTCCTCGACTTGCAAAGTTCTACGACGAACCGCTGTATTTAACATTCAGCTTGTCGGGTGCCTCAGCATTTCGTCCGCGCTTGGCTTGGCTTGAGGCCGAGTTGGCACGGGTCAAAGGAACTGTTTCGTGGAGGATAACTGCTCCCCTTAGGGTTACTTGGAATATGTATAAGAGACTGTTCAAGCGCAGGGGAAACGGCATTGCAAATTAGGCCCTCAAAGCAAGCATCCGAAAAGGACCCTACTTTTCTATCCGCGACCATTCCGCAAGAGCGGTTGTTGCCGGGGATTCACGGCCTCCGCGGCATCGCGGCTCTGGCGGTTGTCCTGTATCACCTAGTGCATTTGGCCAAGATCGCAGTGCCAGAAGCGTTTGGCTTCTTCGCCAGCGATTTCGGAAAGGGCGTCCACTTGTTCTTTGTCATTAGCGCTTTCTCGTTGATGTATTCGACTGCATCAACGCTGCATCGCCAATCGTGGGCCGTAGAGTACTTCGTAAAGCGATTTTTCCGCATCGCCCCACTTTTCTACTGCATCTTGGCATGCATGATTCTTTGGCCTGCCATCTATTCGCACGCGTTTGCGCATAGTCCTCAAGCCATCTTATTGAATCTGACCTTTACATTTGGATTTGCACCGTGGACCGGCATCGTATGGGCCGGGTGGACAGTCGGCGTAGAGATGCTGTTCTACGCCATTTTTCCCGTCTTGCTGTTGACCGTCAGATCCATGTCGGCAACACTTGTGCTTTTGCTTCTCAGTGTGGCGGTAACCTATGCCGCTCAGTCGACTTTGCAGACACATTTCGAGAGCCATGTTTCGCAATATGGGTACAACTGGGCATACTTTTCATTTCCAGCGAACCTGTGCTACTTCGTTTTCGGAATGCTTGCTTTTCGCATGGCTGCACGCGCAGACAAGTCATCAACCACCATGCGATGGCTGGTTCCCGCATTTTCAGTGGTGACTCTGGGCGCTTTAATGTTTGCTAAGCCGGGTAGCCTGCTATTTCAATGGAAGGATGAAGCGATAGTATGGGGCCTTGGATTCGGTTCGCTTTGTCTTTGGCAAAGTACAAGACCCAGTCAATGGTGTGCCAATCGCTTTTTTGAGTATTTGGGCGAACGCAGTTACAGCATTTACCTTCTTCATCCCATTGTGACTGATCTTCTAAAGAGCACCCTGCAAGGTATGTATGCACAGCTTGTTCCGCAGGTTGGAGCGTATGCATATTTTGTCTGTTTCATTGTGTTGTTGACGCCTCTTCTTTTGTTGGCCGAGTTGACTTATCGATTTATCGAGGTTCCCGGCATCGCTTTCGGCAGTTCCATGGCGAAGAAGTTTCGGTCACAGACTGGACACGCAAGCTAGGACCTAAGACTAGAACGAAAGAGCATTTGAAGGAATCACAATGGCAAAGCAATTGCACAAGTATGAATATGGGGTGAAAGCGAACTCTGCGCCCAGCAAAGTTGTGCATATGGTGGGGGCGAATAGACGAGTCCTTGAATTGGGACCAGGACCTGGGATGATCACCCGATTGTTGAAAGGCAACAATTGCCGCGTCGTGGCGCTAGAGCTGGATGAAAAGGCCATTGAACTCGTTGCACCGCACTGCGAAAGCGTTCACTCGTGCGATTTGAACAATCCGATGTGGCCGGAGATCGTCAAGGACTCAGACAAATTTGACGTGATCGTCGCTGGCGATGTGCTGGAACACCTGTACGACCCTTGGCAAACAATGAGCAAACTGGAAGCCCTGCTGGCAGATGGTGGATACGTAGTGTTGTCATTGCCGCACGTGGGCCACAACGCGGTCATTGCATGTCTATTGGCAAGTGATTTTGGTTACCAACCATGGGGATTGCTCGACAAGACCCACATACGTTTTTTTTGCATAAAGAATATGCAACAGTTGTTCAACGATGCGGGGTTGAAAATCATCGAGGTTGACTATGTGATCAAGACTCCAGAACAAACGGAATTCGCGCGGCAATGGCGCAAACTCTCATCTGATACCAAATTGGCTCTTGGCTCCAACAAATTCGGAACTGTTTATCAAGTCGTGATCAAGGCCGTTCCGAACGCGGCGCCAGGTAATGGATTGCAGCTCTCTGCACAATCGGTACCACCGCCCATAGCCAGTTCCTTTAGCAATGGGGCCAAAGGCAACCCGGTTTTGGGTTTCCTGATTTCCTTCTTGAGTTTGAATACGCGCCACAGGATTGCTCAATTCCTTGCGCGCAAGGGTATTCGCCTTTGATCAATGATACGCAACTCATGATGGAATCTTCAGCAAGCAGAGGGCACAACGGACTACAGAAGCCCTTAGTCGCTCCAAGGCTTATTGCGTTCTATTTGACGCAATTTCATCCTATTGCCGAAAACGATGCTTGGTGGGGTAAGGGATTTACCGAGTGGACGAACGTGACGAAGGCAAGGCCCCTGTTTGATGGCCATGACCAGCCACACTTACCGACAGATTTTGGCTTCTATGATCTCCGTGTTCAAGATACGCGCCACGATCAAATCCGGGTTGCGAAGCAGTTCGGTATAGACGGTTTTTGCTATCACTATTATTGGTTCTCTGGCACTCGGTTGCTCAACCGGCCGCTGGATGACATGTTGGCAGATCCAGAGAGTGACATGCCCTTTTGTCTATGTTGGGCAAACGAAAACTGGACCCGCCGGTGGGATGCGGCGGAACATGAAATACTGATCGCGCAGCGTTACCTTGCAGACGATGACTTGAATTTCATAAAAGGGCTCGTTCCATTTTTTTCTGACGGCCGGTATATCCGAATTGAAGGCAAACCTTTCCTTATCGTCTACCGACCGCAGCATTTACCAGATGCAAAGAAGACTGCACGCATTTGGAGAGACTATTGCAGAACAATTGGCATCGGAGAGATTCATTTGTGCGCGGCACTGACACATGGCAACGAAGACTACATGCAGTTTGGTTTTGATTGTGGCGTCGAATTTCCGCCACACAATATGAAGTTCGGGAACGTGAATGATCGAGTCCCTTTTTACGAACCGTTTCGTGGAAACGTCATGGAATACGAGGCGATCGCCAAAGACTATATCGATCGCCGCTACAGCCCGAGCGATGTTCACCGAGGTGTGTTTCCTTCCTGGGACAATACGCCCAGAACAGGAAATCGAGCTGTCATTGCGCTCGGCGGGTCGCCTACCAACTACGAATACTGGCTTGCAGAAAGCGTCAAACAAACACAATTGGATTTTCCAGGAAGCGAACGCTTTGTCTTCATCAACGCCTGGAACGAATGGGCTGAAGGGTGCCACCTGGAGCCAGACCGTAAATATGGAACTCAATTTCTTGAGGCCACATTGCGCGTCAAGACTGGGCATTCCACGGTTTCTGCTTTTTCAAAGCCGGCATCCGAACCATTCGGGCTTAAACAGCAACGCGCACTGGGTCGCGATCTACGCTGGGTGTTTTCCTACCATGGATGGATCTTGTTGGGGAAACTGGCGGTATGGTTGAAAAAATATCCTCGCTTACGCAGGATTGTTCGTTGGCTCCTTAGCCAAACCAGCTGAAACACATTAACGTATATGCGGTACTCCATGTTTCAGCAGAAGGCTTGCCTTTTGGGGTTTGAAAGTGAACGTCGCAAAGAAATTCTGCCAACGAATGGTTCTCTTTTTTTGAATGCTGCTTCTCACACCAAGAAGGAATTGCCTCCTATTAACCATCTCGGCCAGAGCTGGTAAGTACACATCTTTGAAAATGCGCATATCACGTCGCAAGAGCGTGAGGAAAATTCCTTCCAATAGAAGAAGCATTAAATGAATGGGAACTATGACTTGAAAAAAAGGGGCGGGGCAGG
>DAOQRI010000066.1:0-9639 GCA_035355475.1 Rhodoferax sp.
CTCCAATGATGGTGGCGTCCACGATGGTGCCGGTATTGACCTTGAAGCCTCGCGCTTGCAACTCCTTGCCGACCTGGGCAAATAATGCCTCGCCCAACTTGTTGTCATTGAGAAGTTTGCGAAACTTGGTGATGGTCGTGGAGTCCGGCACCGGCTCGCGTCCAAGATCAATGCCAACGAAGCGGCGCAGACTGGCGCTGTCGTACAGAGCTTCCTCACAGGCCAGGTCAGCAAGATTGAACCAGTGCTGGATGAAATGGATGCGCAGCATGCGCTCAAGGCCGATGGGAGGACGCCCATTGCCCGCCTTGGGGTAGTGGGGTTCAATGACTTCACACAATGCAGACCATGGAACGATGGTATCCATCGTCTTCAGAAACTCATCGCGACGTGTAGGCTTGCGGTAGTTCTCAAACGTCTGGTCGGCTGCCATGGCGAGGGTTTGTTGTTTCATCGGCATGTAACGCTTCACTCCCCTCGGGCGTGGACCTTAATCATCAAAGCCTTAAACCCATCCTCATTCACGGTTGCGTAAATTGCAGCCCCGTCAGTGCGAACTGTGCTTCCTGGTGCGATGTTCTCTCGCAGGAACGGGACAATCGCTTCTATGGTGGGCCCTGGAATTCGACGAAGACGAATGCGTCCGAAGCCCTTGGGCTCGTGCACCTCAATAGCAACAGCGACGGCAACCAAGTGGCTGCGATTGTGGGCTTTCGGGCTGGCGCGCTTGGGCTTTGGCTTGGCCGTGTCTTTTCGGCTCAACGCCAAGAAGGTCTCATCGACTTCGACTGTGCCGCACAGCAGGTCACGATCGGGACGCACCATCGCACGGCGAAACCGGTGCAACATGGCCCATGCGGTCTGATAGCTATTCAAGCCGAGCACGCGTTGCAGTCCAAGGGCACTGACGCCTTGCTTCTGATTGGTGATGTACCAAGCCGCAGCGAACCACAGCCTAAGCGGAGTACGGGTCTTGTCGAAGATTGTTCCTGCCGTCACACTGCTCTGATGCCGACAACTTCTGCAAATCAGCCGCCCCCGAGTCGCGCGTCCGGGCTCGTCAATCGCGCCGCAAGACGGGCAGCAAAATCCTTTCGGCCATCTCAAGTGCTCAAGGTATGCTGTGCAGGAATCTTCGGTGGCAAACCAGTCCTGAAATTCAATCCAGTTGTTTGGGTAACCTTTGCTTGCACTTTGCCAAATTTCGTTCACCGACGGATGATAGGTCTTGTGGAGCTAAATGGATAGCCCTTATGCATGCACAGTATTCTAAAAGCCATGATTCCCGTGGCAGCCGCCAGCTCGCCCATGCTGGTCCAGTACCTGAAGAACCAGGTCTGTGCGGGGTTTCCCTCGCCAGCCGAAGACCTGGGGGCAGAGCGGATTGATCTGGGTGGTCTCCTGGGATCAGAACGGGAAGACACGTTTTTCATGCGGGTGAGTGGCCAGTCCATGATGGACTTGGGAATCCACGACAAGGACATCGTGGTCATCAGCCGGGGTCGGCGCCCGCGTGATGGTCATATCGTGGTGGCGACAGTGGATGGCGAGTTCACCGTTAAAAAGCTCTACAAGAAGTTTGGAAACATCAAGCTCAAGGCCGCCAACCCCACTTTCCCGGACATCGTCCCCAAAGACGGCCAAACCATTGCCGTCTGGGGTGTTGTGACCGCAGCTGTAAAACTATTCCCCGCGTAAGTGCCGAACTCTGACCTCATGAGACCCCTATGGACCACCAACGATTTCTCGATGCACAAGAGCCCGTTTTCGAGCAGGTGTTGAAAGAGCTGCGTGCAGGCAACAAGACATCCCACTGGATGTGGTTCATTTTTCCGCAACTGCGCGACCTGGGACGAAGTTCCACCGCGCGCTTCTATGGCATCGAGAACCGGACCGATGCCTTGCAGTACCTGGCCCATCCCGTGCTGGGATCACGTCTGAAGCAGTGCACGCAAATCATGCTGACGCACAAGGGGAGATCTGCCCAGGACATCCTGCACGATCCGGACTACCTCAAGTTTCGCTCCTGCATGACACTCTTCAAGCTGGCAGATCCGACAGAGACAGTGTTTCAGGAAGCGCTGGATGCGTTCTACCGTGGCCTGCCCGATGACATGACCGTGCAATTGCTCAACCGCATGGCCAATTGACTCTCCATCCATGTACGCACTGGTCGATGGCAACAACTTCTATGTGAGTTGTGAACGCGTATTTCGCCCCAGCCTGGAAGGTATTCCGGTTGTTGTGCTCAGTAATAACGATGGCTGTGCAATCGCCCGCTCCAACGAGGCCAAGGCCCTTGGAATCAAGATGGGCGCGCCCTGGTTTCAGATCAAGCACCTGGCCGAAGACGCGGGGCTGATCGCCCTCTCAGCAAACTTTGGCTTGTACGGTGACTTGTCTGACCGGATGATGAGCATAGCGGCCCAACTAGGACCGCATCAGGAGATTTACAGCATTGATGAATCTTTCATAGATCTCACCGGCGTGCCAGGTGACCTGGTGGAGCGCAGCCACAAGATCCGCTCGCGAATCCTGCAATGGGTTGGTATTCCATGCGGCGTGGGGATTGGTTCCACCAAGACCCGCGCCAAACTGGCCAACCACATTGCCAAGACGGCCGAGAGGAAGCCGGGCATCTATGCAAGCAAACTCGCTCAAGTCTGTAATCTGGAAGTGCTCGACCAGGATGAGTTGAACGCCACATTGGCGGCGACCGAAGTCGGTGAGGTCTGGGGAGTGGGGCCACGCATTGGGAAGCAGCTGGTCGAAGGTGGTGTGAAGACCGTCTTCGACTTGATCAAGGTGGATCCGGGCACCCTGAGGCGGAAGTTTTCTGTGATGCTGGAGCGCACCGTTCTGGAACTGAGAGGTACTGCCTGCATTGATCTGGACCATTCACCGCAACCCAGAAAGCAGATCGCCTGCACACGATCCTTTGGCCATTCGGTTACCGAGCTTTATCCACTGAACGAGGCCGTGACGGACTTTGCGTCCCGGGCAGCGCAGAAAGCGCGCAAGCAAGGCAGTCAGGCGGCACAAGTCCTCGTGTTCATTCACACGAGTCCGTTTCGCAAAGGTCCACAGTACAGCCGGTCCATCACGGTACCGCTACGCCGACCCAGTGCGGACACGGCGGTATTGGTTACTGCAGCTTTGGCAGGACTCAAGACCATCTACCGATTGGGCTTCGTCTACGCAAAGGCCGGAGTGATGCTGCTCGATCTGCAACCTCTGACCCAACAGCAAGGTGAACTTGATCTGGAGGATGACCGCTGCGAAGACCGTACAAAGTTGATGGGAGCGCTGGACAGTTTGAACCAGCGCTTTGGCCGGGGAACGGTGCTCATGGCAAGTGCTGGACTTGCGGGTGACAGGCGGCAGTGGTCCATGAAACAAGAGCGCAGAACACCAGGGTATACGACACGGTGGGCCGACATTCCGCTGGTGCGGGCTTGATTGCTCATTGCCACATGGATGATGAGATCCGCCTCGAAGCGCTCTGTTTAATCGAAGGTAGTGCATACGATATTCAGAGCGCGCTGTCTGGTCCTAACTGGAAGACAGCCACCGACCCATTGGCGACATCCGTGCCCTTGAACTTGTCGCCCTAAAGCGGTCGGTCGGGCACGCAAGGGCAATTAAAAATTCTTATGCTCAGGGTGCAGCGAGGCGACAGGCGCAACTATGCGTTTCTGTCCCTCCGACCTCCGGTTTGACGGGGACAGGGCGCCTTTTAAGAGAACATCCACAGCGTCGCTTCGCAATGCACAGCTTTCCAGGTTTACCAACTCGCCAAGGTGGTCTATTCCTTTTTCACGTCGATCTCAGGGGCGCGTGGAAGCTTGAATGCCAGAGAGGACTATTTTTCTTCAAAAAAAAGTTCGTTGCCCCGCCGGAGTCCGTGTTGCCATCCACAGTTGGAATGAGGCCGCTTCTACTGCTGAAGACAACACCGACTATGTGGTCAGGAGCGCGATTCAAGAAACTGCTAACCCCTAGTCTCAATCCCGTTGGTTGCTCGCCCTGGTTACTGTCTTGTTCGTGTAACGACAACAGCTGATCTGCGTCGATACCTTGTAACGACGCCCAGAATAGAGCGCCACGATTGCGTGTGAACTGTCGTGCCGCGGAGTCGTCGAGGGTGGCAAACAGCTGGTTCAGCCCGTCATCCTCAACGGCACTTTGCATCACAAACGCAAACATTCCGCCTCCTGAGGTACCGTACACAGCTGCTTCGCGATTGGTAGTGCCCGTTGCATCATCTATTGCCCTCCTCAACGCCTCACCGCCGTCACTCTTAGCCGCTTCAATACGGGTAGGATCGAAGGACTGAATACGGACTTCCGCGCCCCCGCCCAAAGTAGCGCCGCGCCCGGCCAAAATTTGAATAATGACCTGTCGTGCGAGTGCAGCTCGTTCCTCTGCGTGTGAAGGTAAGCGATAGGGAACCGTCAGCACAACCGCAAGCCCAGAGCGAAGGCTCTGGTCAATGTGGGCCACATCGCTCCATAGCTCGCCCCAAAAGTCAAGCGCATCGCGGCGATGGATACGGCGACCCTTATCTTCTGAGATGGACTTGCACTCGACTTCAAGCCCAGTGGTGCCGAGGTCCTCAATAAGAAGATCAAACGAACCTCCACTGTTTACTCGGTGCCAAGCTACACGATGCCCTCGACGGGCGAAGTGGGTCGCTGCCATCAACTCCAAACGCAGACCGTGCAGCTCCTCGGATCTACTGAAGGCGTTTCGGACCCTCTTGACGAATGCTTTGGCCTGTTTGACCGTGCTCCTCTCAAGTACTCCGAGTACTTGTGCAGCAAAGCCAAGCGACGGAAAAATACTTGGATCGTTACACGCCACTTGCGGCACCGTCCCAAATTCAGCGACCAGTCTCCGCAGTCGGTCCAATTGATACGCGATGGCGTACTCTGAACGCAGGTAGTCACCGAGAAAGTAATTCGACCGAATGGCATCCTCCTGCCGCGCGACTGCACCTTGCCAGTGGTCAGCACCAACTGCGGTCGCGAGGCGCCGGTACATCACTGGAATCTCTGCGGTCGTTATCTGGGTAGCTGGCACGTCACAACTTTCATGCTGTTCGATCAAAACTCGAGATTACCAAAGTCGCGAACCTTGAAAGCTGACCCTCGGGAGGGTCAACTCATGGCACGAACCTGTATCCGCAGACGACTCGCAGTTATATTGGCGGCCGCCCAATTCAGCGCCAGCCAACCGACATCTGATTCTCGGCATCACGGTCTTGGTGACGATCGACGAGTCTTGCGAGACTTGGATCCAGCGGTGATCTGCTGCGAAAGCTCAGTTCCACTGCCGATCCGTTTGTGGTGTCGAATTTGGCGCTCCATCTGCTCAGTCACTTCGTTCCAATGCCCCGGCTCAGTAGACACTGAATCAACGTTAAAGTCGGTCGCCACTAGCCTGGCCAACAGTCTGGGATACAACTGCTCGTAGAAATCCCACGCGGTTAAGAATTTGGTTCTAACCTGAGGATTTGAATGTGATCGCATATTGCGATAAATGTCCTTCATGAAGCGCACGTCCCATGGGAGCTCCGGAGCAAAAGACCACATATCAAGCCCCGCCGCTGGTATCGGCAGAGCCGGGTCGTTGCCCAAGCTATGGGAGAAGTTTTCTATTGCCCTGTTTAGGTAGACGAAACTCAGCGTGGCATCGTACGGTGCGAGGCGAAAGAATCGGTTGTACGGTATGCAGGACTTGTCCATAAACAAGCCAAGCGAGGGGATATTCTTCTCAGCCAAATAAGCTGCGATGAGCGCGCCTCCGTAGAAACACTCAATGTTCTTTAGACGATAGTGTGAGAAATCGCCGGACGTAAGGATCGCTCGAAAATAGACGTCCTGGCCAGTCAGCCGACGATGCAAATCCTCCGCAAATTCTGTCAGATACCAGACTAGGTATCTTCGATGTTCGTCATTTTCGGCAATGGCATGGTTGTATGCCAAGATAGTGTCAGAGAAAACGATGGTCTTGAACGAATCATGTTTGTGGGCATTGAGCGAGTCCAGTATTGAATACAGTCGCGCTACCTTTCGAGGTTCTTTCCGAGTCATCTCAGAAAAGCCCAGGATGTCGATATAGAGTAGGAATCGGTCGGGAGCAATCACTACATATCCCTCAACGCAGGATCATGCAGAAATTGGGCAGTGCTCGAATGCAAATTCGAAAACGAATTGAATTTCATACTGCAAATGTAGCTCTTTCCTCAGCATTCCCAACACCTAGCAGTCGCTGGACAACTACTGAAAATGGCCACTTGTCGCCACAGGCGACCCAAAGCTCTCTGGCATCTCTTGGCTAAGAGCCAGGTAACAGACTTTCAGGATTGATGTAACAGCCCACAGTAGGGACAGGCGATATTTAATTGATTGCGTTGGAAGTGGACATCCATAGGCACATGCAGCATTCGTCGCATCACGCCCGCAGGATGAGGCGCGTGCTCTCAAGTTGGTCGTCCGAAAAGACTTCCATCCATATCTGCTCCTGGACCCGCGTTGACAGCACGATACCGAATGACCAGAGCACTCGCTCAATGTGGCTACCTAGAATAACCAGGTCGTTGTCTCCTGCGAGGCGTTCCCGAGAATCGAAGAAGCGCTCCAAGTCAAGTGCGAACAACTCAAACCAGTCACTGAGGCTGCAAGCCTGAAGTGCTACGAGGCTCTTGCTCGCTTTCCAGCGGTCGATCTCGCCGCCAGTGGTCGCGCAGGCACTCGCCGTGGCACAGAATAGTTGCTCAACGTGCGCAAGAGCTTGAACCAATGCTGCGTCCACATCACGATGTTCAATGAAGTTTAGGCGCGCTCTGACAATCCCCTGGACGCAACCGGACAAAGTCTGGTTGTATAGGACATCCGTCTCAACGAACTCTGCGTCAGAGATGCATCCTATCCCTGATAGCCGGCCGCCGAAGTAGTGAGAACAGCAGAAGTGCGCGATGCGCAGCCCGACCGTTTCGAGTAGTGGTCTCTTGCGCCGCAATATGTCCGTGGGAATCTTGGCGACCACAGTGGCGTAGTACGTCGCACGACCTGCTTGATGACGAATCAGTACTGCCGCAGCGCGTGAAAGTGGATGCCCTGTTGCCACAAGATTTACCGCCTCCGTGGTGAAAAAGAGTTGGCTAGACACCCCATCTGTGGTCTCGACCATATGACAGGTCCCCAGCTTCACGACCTGAACTGAGTAGTCGTTCATCTCCACCCCGCGTTGGCGCAATGAGCGAACTATGTTGTCGGAAACCACGATGGTTTCAACAGTGCGTAAGCCCACCTGCAACTCCGGCCCGCTTAACAGATTGCGAATTGCGGCTTGCGCCTTGCCACTCCTGCGACTCGACGGTTCGAACTTGATGGGAACCTTGACAGGCATTTGCGCCAGGCCCCGAGTCTTTGGATGTTCGCTATCGCTGTCATTCCTTTCAGGTGCGGTGAACGTTTGCTCCTCGACCAAATTTTGAACGTATTTGGAGACCGTGTTCCCAATTCGCTGCGCAGCTTCAGCTGTTTGCGAGTCAGCCTGCGAGCTGATGAAGAAGTCCAATGAACACTGGGCGAAAGCGCGATTCAATGATGCAACGTCGATTTCTAGATTGCCGAAGCAACCTACCAACACCTTGCTGGAGCTAACTGGCATCACAACCCCGGCGAGCTCATCGTCGCTCAGAAGCGAGTAAGGCACCAAATCTTGGAAGTCGGGCGTCTTCGATCCCACCGCAAGGCAGTCCGGAAGCACGAAGTGCGTCGGTGGTTCGGTCGCAATGATTTGCCAGTTCATCGCCCTCAGGCGTTCCACGCGACGCGCGGGCACAAGGTCAATTTCTAACGCTTCGCTGTGTCCGCTAACGATAATTTCAGGGACTCTTTCAAGCAGCATCCCGAACTGTTGAAGGAACATCGTGGCAAGTTCCGGGAACAGCTTGGGAAACTTCTCTCGAGCCCGAAAGTGCACCAGCTTTGCGAGTGAGCTCCTGTCGCTATCCGGGAGAGCCCCAAACTGCGAGGCAATCCCCTCTTCAATCAACTTGACCAGCGTCGACTCCGCCTTGAGTGAGTCAACCTCAAGCAAGGCACGCGCTGTTTGGTCGCTGCGCATGACTTCTGCGAAATGATTCAGAATTTCAGTTGCAGCAGCCGAGAAGCTACCCCGAAGAAAAGCTGATCGGAATGACAGGTGGACCACCACCGCAGCAGCCACGTGCGAGTCGAAGGCCCCGGTTTGGGCCGTACGTAGAGCAGCGATGGCGGGCGCCAAGACAGTGCCCTCATAGGTAGTGATTTTGTCGTCGAGCGACTGCTCATCAGACGGCTCCGAGTAGAAGTCTCGCTGTGCTGCAACACCCTCGGTCGAGGAGCGATAGGGATCCTGCCCCTTCTTAAACACATATACCCGCGTCGCCTTCCCCTTTGCCACGCCAAAGCCTCTTTGTAGGGCCTGCGGAATGAAATGCTGCTTTCGACCTGCCATTGAGATTCCTCTTCCCCCGATAACTTCAGCGCCCACAACATGCAGGCTAGAAACGATGTCTCGCCAAATATTGCGTCAGCCAATGCGGCATCATCACAATCAACCGCTGTAGTCTGGTGCTGGCTGGAACAGAAATTCAAGGGGGAATTCACAGTGCCTTTAAATGGCTGCTTTCGCCCTCTTATTGGCATGCGTTCAGCAACACTGGTGGGCTGTGCGACATCGGATTGTCGTCCACAAAGCTGTCACTGACGAGTGCCCGCAACTGGCCTCGAAGCTCCAGTTTGATGGCTAGCGGCAATGTTGACTTGTCGATAGTCAGCTACTCAAGCAAAAACGGCCTCGCGTTTTAGCCTGAAGGTGCCATCGCATTTGTATGGCAGCTCCCTGTCGGGTTAGGATGCTTGCAAGAATAACGGGGAGAAATGATGACGCGCATCCGTCGGCTAGAAATCCGGAATTTCCGATCTATACAGTTGCTTGATTGGACACCGTCCAACGGCGTGAACTGCCTTATTGGCCCGGGAGACATTGGCAAGTCCACCATTCTCGATGCGATCGATTTATGTCTTGGAGCTAGGAGGAGCGCACCTTTCGGCGACACGGACTTCTTCGGCTTGGACGTCAGCCAGACTATTGTGATTGCGGTCACGCTTGGCGCACTACCTGACGCGCTGAAGAACATCGACACCTACGGAGAGTTCCTTCGCGGATTTGACTTCGGTACCGGGCAGATCGAAGACGAACCGCGCGCGGGCCTGGAAACGGCTCTGACGCTGAAGCTCGAGGTCAAGAACGACCTAGAGCCCAGTTGGTTGCTCTATTCCGACCGTGCAGCCAATCAGCAACTGGAGCGGTCATTGGCATGGAAGGACCGCAGTCTCCTGACGCCAGCTCGAATCGGCACCTACGCGAGCACCAACCTTTCCTGGGCCAGGGGCTCCGTGTTGAACCGGCTCACGGAAGAGCGCGCGAGCCTTGGCTCGGAACTCGCAGACGCGGCGCGCGCCGCCCGGGCCACCTTTGGCGCGCGGGCTGGCCCTCAATTCACCCAGACCCTGCAAGTGGTCACCCAGACAGCTACCAGCCTGGGCGTAGCGGTCGGTGCAAGCGCTCAGGCGCTACTTGATG
>DAOQRI010000067.1:0-9631 GCA_035355475.1 Rhodoferax sp.
GATTGGAAAGACCGCGCTGGAGTTGGGAATCTGGGCCAGCGAAGCCCAGCGTGATCAGATCATGCGGCCCGTGCAACAGAGCGAGCGCCTGCGCAATGTTGAAGTCACGCTGGTTGACCAGAGTGGACTTCCGCGGGTGATGTGCATGAACGCAGTGCGAGTGGATGTTCAGTTGGAGTCCTACCTGTTGATTTTTTTGCGCGATATCACGGATGACCGGATGGCGCAGGCGGCGGTGGCATCCGGTGAAAAGGCATTGGCGCAGGCCAATGAAAATCTCAGTCGACAGCTCGCCGTGCACCGGGCTACCGAGTCCGTGGCGAAAGTGGGTTCCTGGGTGGTGTATCCGGGTGAAAACAAGGTTCACCTATCGCACGGTTACTGCGAAATTGGCCATTTGGGTGATGCAACGTCGGCTCCGATGGGCGATCACCTGGGCTGGATCTTTGAAGAAGATCGGGAACTCGTCAAACGTGCATTGCGGGAAATGAACGGTGAAACCGTCGAATACCGCTGGCGTCGCCCCGATGGGGTTCTCATCTGGCTGCGCTCACGCATGCTGCGTCAAATCGAAAACGGCGTGGTGAAAGCGGACTTTGGCGTCGTGCAAGACATCTCCGGTGAGCGCGCGGCACTGGAGTCCGCCGCCAAGCAGCTTGCCGCGGCACAGACCAGCGAAGCGCGGTTTCGCAGTCTGACCGAGCTGACGTCGGATTGGTACTGGGAGCAGGATGCCCAGTTTCGGTTTGTTCGTATCGACAGCGATCTGGAAACCGAACGAGCCATTCCTGCCGAACAGTTCATCGGGCTGACCCGTTGGGATTCCGGCGTTACTGCCGTCACAGCCGAGCAGTGGGCAGCGCACATCGCCGCATTGGAGGCGCATGAAGTCTTTCTTGACTTTGAAATGCAGCGCACCCGGTCCGATGGAAGCGTGATGTGGGTTTCCATCAGTGGAGCTCCCATTTTTGACAGCAACGGAGTGTTTAACGGCTACAGGGGGACCGGACGCGACATCAGCGCGCGCAAGCAGGCTGAGGCTGAAATCGAGCGACTGGCCTTCTTTGATTCGCTGACCGGTTTGCCCAACCGCCGCTTACTCATCGACCGACTGACCCAAGCGGTGGCCGCCAGTGCACGGCATGCAAGTTTTGGCGCATTGCTGTTCATTGACCTGGACAACTTCAAGATTCTGAACGACACCCGGGGTCATCACATGGGCGATGAGTTGCTCAAGCAGGTCGCAAGCCGCCTGGCCGACTGTGTGCGCGGTGTGGATACGGTAGCGCGGCTGGGTGGAGATGAGTTTGTGGTCATGTTGGAAGAACTGGGCACCACCGAGTTGGAGGCCGCAGCGCAGGCAGAGGCTGTTGGCAAAAAGGTTTTAAGTGCGCTCAACCAGCACTTCGACTTGAGTGGCCAGCCACACCACAGTTCACCGAGCATTGGTGTCACGTTGTTTTTTGATCGCCAGCAAAGTGTGGATGTGCTGTTGCAGCGGGCCGATTTGGCCATGTACCAGTCCAAGGCTGCGGGCCGCAATACATTGCGGTTTTTTGATCCGGTGATGCAGGCAGCGGCCAGCGCCCGCGCGGTGATGGAGCTAGACCTGCGCCACGGGTTGGAGCACCAGGAGTTCATGTTGCACTACCAGCCGGTGGTGGACCATGTTGGTCATGTCACCGGGGTTGAAGCCTTGTTGCGATGGCGCCATCCTTCCAGAGGCATGGTGTCTCCGGTTGAATTCATTCCCGTAGCTGAGCAGACGGGCTTGATTCTTCCCCTGGGTCATTGGGTTTTGGGTGCAGCCTGTGCGCAGTTGGTAGCCTGGAACTCCGCCGCCGACACGCGCAAGCTCACCATTGCCGTCAACGTGAGCGCTCGGCAATTTCGCCACCCCGAGTTCACCGCCCAATTGCTGGACCTGTTGCGAACCAGTGGGGCCAACCCGTATCGATTGAAGCTGGAGTTGACCGAAAGCATGTTGCTTACCGACTTTGACGACGTTGTCATCAAGATGGGCGAATTACGGTCTATCGGTGTCAACTTTGCGCTGGACGATTTTGGCACCGGCTATTCGTCACTGTCCTACCTGAAACGGCTTCCGTTGGACCAGCTCAAGATCGACCAGTCGTTTGTGCGCGATGTGCTGACCGATCCCAACGATGCTGCGATTGCCCGCACCATTTTGAGTCTTGCAGCCAGCCTCGACCTGAGCGTGGTCGCAGAAGGCGTGGAAACCGCAGGTCAGCGGGACTTCTTGTTGCAGTGCGGCTGCAGGGCCTTTCAGGGCTATTTCTTTGGCCGCCCGGTACCCATTGAAGCGCTTCAGCTATCGGAGTTCTGACGCAAGGCGGCCTTTTCACCAGCGCTGGCAAACTTGCTGTACTTGCCCACGATGGGTACCAACTGCCCGTAGATGCGCGGGTTGCCTGCCAAGCACTCCTGCTGATCCAGAAAGTCGGCTTCACCGGTGAAGTTGCCAACCAAACCTCCGGCTTCGGTTACCAGTAGTGAGCCAGCGGCCACGTCCCAGGGTTGCAGTCCGGTTTCAAAGAAACCCTCGGTGTAACCGGCCGCCACATAGGCCAGGTCGAGCGCGGCGGCGCCCGGGCGGCGCAGACCGGCTGTGCTCTTCATCACTTCGCCCATCATGGCCAGGTAATTGGCAAAGTTGTCGCCGGGTCGGAACGGAAAGCCGGTAGAGAGCAGTGCATCTTTGAGGTGGATGCGCTTGGATACGCGAATACGCCGGTCGTTCAGAAAGGCGCCACGGCCCTTGGTGGCGGTGAACAGGTCGTTTCGCGTGGGGTCGTACACCACCGCCTGCTCAATCTTGCCCTTGACGGCCAGCGCAATGCTCACACAGTACACGGGTAGACCGTGGATGAAGTTGGTGGTGCCGTCCAGCGGATCAATGATCCAGACGAATTCGGAATCCTGGGCGCCGTGCTCGCGACCGGACTCTTCGGCCCAAATGCCGTGGCCAGGGTAGGCTGTCAGCAGTGTTTCTATGATCGCCTGCTCCGCTGCATGGTCCACCTCAGTGACAAAATCGTTCGCCTTCTTTTGTGAAACGCGAACCGATTCAATGTCCAGCGCTGCGCGGTTGATGATGGAACCAGCGGCGCGTGCGGCCTTGACGGCCACGTTGATCATGGGGTGCAGATTGAGCGACATAAATTGTGTGGGTTTGCGGGACAGAACATTGGCCATGTCCCCAACTGATTAAGAACCGGTACCCGTCCGGCGATGCGGGCGGCGACAATACCGGCATTTTAAGGCCTCAAGCCAGAGCGCGCACCCTATTCGCCGGATACCGCCTATGCAAACCCGATTTATCCTCATCAACACCAGCCACGCCGGCAACGTGGGAGCAGCTGCGCGCGCCATCAAGACCATGGGGTTTGACGACCTGGTGCTGGTCGCGCCGCGCTGGGCCAATGTACTGCGCCGCGAAGAAACCATACAGCGCGCGAGTGGCGCGTTGGATGTGTTGGCAAAGTGCCGCATTGTGGACACGCTGGACGAGGCCATCGACGGTATGACCCACCTGTGTGCTACTGCAATGACACCGCGCGACTTTGGACCGCCGACGGTCACGCCCCGCGAGCACTTTGACGCGCTATCAAAAGCAGAGCTACTTAGGCATAATCCACGAGGGCAAGAGCCCGTTTTTATACAAAGTGGTGTGGGTTTCCTGTTTGGTTCGGAGCGTTTTGGCATGCGTAACGAGGACGTATACCGCTGCCACGCCTGCCTGAGCATTCCCAGCAACCCGCAGTTTGGTTCGCTCAATATTGGTGCGGCGATTCAGGTAATTGCCTACGATTGGCGCATGGCCCTGGGTGGCTTTGGGGCGACCGATGCAGCGGCGCATCCTGCGCCTCCAATGGGGGATGTGTCTATGGCCGATGCGGCGCAAGTGGCCGGCATGCTGTCCCATCTGGAGAAGTCTCTCGTGGCTTTGGAGTTTCTGGACCCCGCTGCGCCCAAGAAATTGATGCCGCGCCTGAATCAGCTCTTCAATCGCGCAGGTGTCACGCAGGAGGAGATTCACATCTTGCGCGGCATAGCCAAGGCAATTTTGCGCAAGACCGCACCTGCCGTGGGTGATGGAGCGAGCGGATAGACTCGTAGCCATGTTCGCCCGACTCCGCTCCGACATTCAATGCATCCTTGACCGCGATCCCGCTGCGCGCAGCACCTGGGAGGTGCTGACCTGTTACCCGGGGCTGCATGCGCTGGTGCTGCACCGCCGCGCCCACTGGTGCTGGACCCATGGGCTGAAATGGTTGGGTCGGTTCATTTCGCATGTAGGGCGCTGGGCAACCGGCATTGAGATCCATCCGGGTGCGGTCATCGGCGAGCGCGTATTCTTTGACCATGCCATGGGTGTGGTGGTAGGTGAGACGGCCGAAATTGGTGACGGTTGCACCATTTACCAGGGCGTTACCTTGGGCGGCACATCGCTGTACAAAGGTGCCAAACGCCATCCCACGCTAGGTAAGGACGTAGTAGTGAGTGCGGGTGCCAAGGTGTTGGGTGGCTTTGTGGTGGGCGATGGCGCCAAGATTGGAAGCAACGCGGTGGTGATCAAGCCGGTGCCAGCGGGCGCCACAGCGGTGGGTATCCCAGCGCGCATTCTGCCCAGCAAGACGGGCGAAAGTGCCGATGTGGCACATGCGGAGCCCAAATTCACGGCTTATGGCATTACCCAGGAAGATGACCCCGTGAGCCTGGCGCTGCGGGGGTTGATCGACTCCGCTTCCGGACAGGATCACCAGATTGCCCTGTTGTGGAAAGCAATCGAAACCCTGTCAGCCAGCCGCAGCGGTGCAGGCATTGCCCCGGATTGCCTGCCAGGAGACGCGGCACGCAGCGAGTGTTTCGAGGCTGAGAGGCTTAACCAGCTGGTTGGGAAGTAGCGAAGACCCGGATGGCGGTCTTGGGACGGAAGGCCTTGCACACGGCATCCACCGTCTGCAAATAGGGACCACCAATCAAGTCGATGCAATAGGGCACTGCGGCAAATATGCCGTTGACAAGTTGCTGACCGTTTGCGTCTTTCAGACCTTCCAACGTCTCTGCAATCGCCTTGGGTTGCCCGGGCAGGTTGATGATCAGGCATTTGTCGCGGATGACGGCGACCTGGCGCGACAGGATGGCGGTCGGTACAAACTTCAGGCTGATCTGGCGCATTTGCTCGCCAAACCCAGGCATTTCCTTGTGGGCTACGGCCAATGTGGCCTCGGGCGTCACGTCCCGTAGGGCCGGACCCGTGCCACCGGTGGTCAGCACCAGGCCGCAACCGGCGTCTACCAATGCAATCAACGTGGCACTGATGGTGTCCTGCTCGTCGGGGATCAGGCGTGCTTCAAATGCAAGGGGGTTTTGCAGGGCACGGGTCAACCAGTCCTTCAGAGCTGGAAGACCTTTGTCTTCGTAAACACCCGTTGACGCGCGGTCACTGATGGAGACGATGCCGATTTTGACGGCATCCAACAAGGGCAAGGCTTCGGTGGTCATGCGTCGGCTCCTGGATTGGGGGGCAGATCTCGCGCGCCTGTGCTGCTCTCGGGTACCACCTCCGGGTGCGTCAGGTGTTCTCGCACTATCTGGAAAATATCGCGGTAGGGGCGGCCGTGGCGCACGGCCTCTCCGGGCTTCTCAGGCTTGGCATCCTTGCGGGCCTGGCGAATGAGGGCGCGCAGCTGCTGCACGTCGGTGCCGGGGCAGGTGTTGACCCATTGGCCCAGCGCATCGTCATCGGCAATGAGGCGGTCACGCCACTGCTCTGCGGCATGCAGGGTCATGGTTTCCAGGGCGGAGGGCGTGTGCTGTTCCACCAGCGCCTTGCGGATTGCATCCAGCGTTTCGGGTTCCAGCTGGCGCATGCGCTTGCCGATGAACTGCATCAGCCGGCGACGGCCTTCGAAGTTGGTGATGCGCTTGATTTCGGCAATGGCTTCGAGCAATTTGTCAGGAAGCTGCAACCGTGCCAGCAGGTCAGCCCGCAGGGTCAGCAAATCCTCGCCAAGCTTTTGCAGCTCCGTGCTTTCGCGCTTGAGGTCGGTGCGGCTTTTCTCGTCGGTTCCCTTGAGTTCGCGTTTGAGTTCAAGGTCCAGTTCACTGCCTTCCGTCACGAATTTGCCCTTGACGAAATAGCCTTTTTTTAGTTTGCTCATATGTCCAAGTATCATAGCCTCCGCTATGAAGAACCCCCAACACCACCCCAAGTCCGCCCCGCAAGGCGTCACAACACCCCAGGCGGCCGAAAGCGGCTTTGCCTTCAGCCGGGCTTATTTCGAATCACTGGCGGACAAGGCCTTGGCCCATGCCAAGAAGCTGGGCGCCACGGATGCAGGGGCGGAGGTGTCGGAGGGCTGTGGCCTGAGCGTATCCGTGCGCAATGGCGAGCTGGAAAACGTGGAGCGCAACCGCGACAAGTCGCTGGGCGTGACTGTCTATGTGGGCCAGCGGCGAGGCAATGCCAGTACGTCGGATTTTTCTGATGCAGCCATTCAACAGACCGTGGCCGCTGCGTACGACATTGCCCGCTTTACTGCTGAAGACCCCTTCGCCAGCTTGCCCGATGCCAATGACATTGCACCCGTTGCAGACCGTGGGCGCAACCTGGACCTGTTTTTTCCATGGGCCATCACCAGTGAAGGCGCCATGCACCTGGCTCTGGAATGCGAAGCCGCCGCGTTGGGCACCAGCAAGCGCATTACCAACAGTGAAGGCGCAGCCGTTTCTGCCCAGCAATCCCATTTTTTCAGCGCCCACACCCACGGCTTCAGTGGGGGCTACGCTAGCTCGCGCCACTCCATGTCGGTCTCACCTATTGCGGGCAAGGGCAAGGCTATGCAGCGCGACAGCTGGTACAGCTCCATGCGCCATCCCGATGAACTGGCAACCCCGCGCGCGATTGGGCGCTATGCTGCGGAGCGCGCGCTGAGCCGCCTGAAGGCGCGCAAGATTGCGACGGTAGAGTGCCCTGTGCTGTTTGAATCTCCGTTGGCCGCCGGGTTGGTGGGCGGGTTGGTGCAGGCGCTCAGTGGCGGGGCACTTTATCGCAAGAGTACATTTTTACTCGACTCGCTGGGCAAGTCGGTGTTGCCACGGCATATTGACCTGTCGGAAGATCCTTTTGTTTTGCGGGGCAAGGGCAGTTCGCCTTTCGATGGTGAAGGCGTTCGCGTGCAGGCCCGCAAGGTGATTGATGCGGGCAAGGTGCAAGGTTATTTCCTGAGCAGCTATTCCGCCCGCAAGCTCGGCATGCAGACGACAGGCAATTCCGGCGGATCTCACAATCTGGTTTTCAGCTCACGCCACACCAAGCCCGGAGATGACCTTGATGCCATGCTGGAAAAGCTGGGAACCGGCCTGTTTGTGACTGAGCTGATGGGGCAGGGCGTCAATTACGTGACGGGCGACTACTCGCGGGGCGCCAGTGGCTTCTGGGTGGAGAACGGACGCATCGCCTACCCGGTGCATGAGATCACCATTGCAGGGAACATGAAGACCATGCTCAAGGGGATTGAGGCGGTAGGCGCCGACACGTACAACTACGGCGCAAAAACGGTCGGCTCTATCCTGATCAACCGGATGAAAGTAGCAGGCAGCTAATCCACCACGTTTCGCCTCCGGTCGGCCCGGCGGCGAAACCTCGGGACTACTAGCCGGCCAGTGCAGTCTTTACCGCTGCTGAGACGGTGCCCATTTCAGCTTTGCCAGCCAGGCGGGTCTTGACCACGCCCATGACCTTGCCCATGTCGCCTGGGCCCTTGGCGCCCAACTCGGCCACAATGGCCTTCACTTCGGCCAGCACTTCGTCTGCACTCAGACGCTGCGGCAAGTAGGCTTGCAGGACCTTGATTTCGGCCGATTCTTTGTCCGCCAGATCCATACGTTCGGCCTTGATGAAGGCCTCCACGCTGTCTTTGCGCTGCTTGATCAGCTTGTCCACGATGGCCACCACGGCCGCGTCGTCGAGCACGATGCGTTCGTCCACTTCGCGCTGCTTGCAGGCAGCCAGCAGCAGGCGGATCGTGCCCAGGCGCTCAGTCTCCTTGGCGCGCATGGCGGTTTTCATGTCTTCTGTGATCTGGTCTTTGAGTGACATTACGGGGTTTTCCTGAAAAATGATCAATGGTGTTGTGCAAAGAAAAAAAGCCCGCCGGAGCGTCCCCAAGCGAGCTTTTTGGCCTTGGAAGGCTGTTCGGATTTAGAACATCTTCTTGGGCAATTGCATGCTGCGGATGCGCTTGTAGTTGCGCTTGACGGCGGCTGCCTTCTTGCGCTTGCGCTCTGCAGTGGGCTTTTCATAGAACTCGCGTGCGCGCAAGTCGGTCAGCAGGCCCAATTTTTCGATAGTGCGCTTGAAGCGACGCAGAGCGACGTCAAACGGCTCGTTTTCTTTTACACGGATGGTTGTCATTACGTAATGTTGTCCAAAATGTGCTGTCGCCAGTCATGTGGGGAGATCGAGCCCCACACGCCACGTTCAGCGGTATTCCCCGTCTGTAACTAGTATTGGCCGACGGGGTAGTGCCAGAAAAGCCTTGGATTATATCCCGAACCGGGCCAAATCCAACTGCCAATCAAGCCACATCGCCGCAGAAGCAATTTCCCGACAGGGAAATTGGCCCCCTTTGGGGTGCAGCGACCCGCGCAGCGGTGGAGCGTGGGGCACTAGTTGCGGCCAAAGGCCTGGGCCAGCCCTTGCGCGCAGGCAAACGCGCTGGCCCAGGCCCACTGGAAGTTGTAGCCGCCCAGCCAACCGGTGACATCCACGACCTCGCCAATGAAATACAGGCCCGGCTGGCGCGATTCCAGGGTCTGGCTGGACAAGGCCTTGGTGTCCACACCGCCGGCCGTGACTTCGGCCTTGCGGTAGCCCTCGGTGCCGGTGGGGGTGAGCTCCCAGCGTGCCAGGCGCTCGGCCAGCGCGGTCAGTGCCTTTTCGGAGGCCTCGTTGATGGGGCGCTGCCAGTTGTGGCCCAGTGCCGTGCCCTGGGCGACCCAGGTGTCGGCCAGCCTTGCGGGCACCAGGGCGGCCAGTTCGTTGGCAATCAGTTTGCGCGAAGTGGCTTTGGCCTGGTTCAGGTGGGCGGCGATGTCGGTGCCGGGTGCCAGGTTCAGGCGGATGGGCGTGCCTTCCTGCCAGTAGCTGGAAATTTGCAGCACGCCGGGGCCGGAGAGGCCGCGGTGGGTGAACAGCAGGTCTTCGAGGAAAGCCGTTTTGTCCTTCTTGCCACCGGTTTCGATACTGACAGGCAACGACAGACCCGAGAGCTGGGAAAACGGTGCCCAGGCGGCTTCGTCAAACGTCAGCGGCACCAGCGCCGGGCGGGGCGTGACGACGGGCAGATCGAACTGTTTGGCCACGCGGTAGCCGAAATCCGTCGCGCCGATCTTGGGAATGGACAGGCCGCCGCTGGCGATGACCACCGCGCCGCAGTGGATGGTGCCACGGTTGCTATCTATTTCATAGCTGCTGGCGCTTTCTCCATAAGGGCTGGAGGCCAAGAACCTAACATTTTTCACGCCACAGGGCTGCCAGCGTTCCACACCGCCCGCGGCGCATTCGGCCAGCAGCATGGCGATCAGGTCTTCGGCCGAGCGG
>DAOQRI010000068.1:0-9534 GCA_035355475.1 Rhodoferax sp.
CACACCCTGCTCTGCCAATGCACCAGCAGACCAGTTCGTAAAGTCCACCAACGAAGCAAAGGCACGGGAACTGACAACGTCGTACTTATCCGTCAAACCCTCCACCCGCGCATGCACCCCACGCAAATTGGGCAACTTCAAACTCACAGCCACCTGCTGAATAAAGGCCGCCTTCTTCCCAACCGTATCCACACAGTGCACGACGATGTCCGGGCAACAAATAGCAATCACGATGCCAGGCAAACCAGCGCCAGAACCCACGTCGAGCAAACGCACGGGCACGGACTTATCCGCAAGCTGCTTACGCAGCGGCGCAATCACCGCCAGGCTGTCGAGCAAATGGTGCGTCAGCATCTCCGCCGGATCACGCACCGCGGTCAGGTTATAGACCTTGGTCCACTTCTGGATCAAGTCCATGTAGTCCAACAGTGCCATAACTTGATCGGCATGCAGATCGATTCCCAATGCGGGAAGCGCTTGCTCCAGCACCTGCCGTCGGTCAGTGGTGGCGCCCGAGGTCGTCATATCGAAACCCCGTCAACTGCCTCATGGACGGGGCGCCCGACAAAGCCCCGAAAGTTGCCCTTCTTCAGGTGAATCAGCAACAATGAAATGCTGGCCGGGGTAATGCCCGACATGCGCGAGGCCTGACCCAAGGTCTCGGGGCGCTGTTTGCTCAGGCGCTGCCGCGCCTCAATACTCAAAGCCGTGACCTGCATGTAGTCCAGTTCCTCGGGCAAGCGCAAATTCTCATAGTGGGCCGCGCGCACCACTTCATCGTTCTGGCGGTCGATGTAGCCCGAATACTTGGCCGCAATCTCCACTTGCTCTATCACCGAAGCCACGAACACATCCTGCGCCAACGCATCGACCCGCGCGTCACCCTCCACCGCTTCAGCCAAATTTCCGGAAATTACTGGCAAATCCGGATTGGCGTACCGACCGCCGTCCAACGACATCAAAGCCGCATAACCCACATTGGGTCGCCGCAAGAGGTCCGCCAGGTTGTATTCGTGGTCAATCGCCTTACCCAAAACCCGCGCGGACTCGCTCTCCGCCAAATTCTTGGGACTGACCCAAATGCCTCGCAAACGCTCTGTTTCACGTGAAACAGCATCACGCTTGCGGCTAAACGCTTCCCAGCGGGCGTTATCCACCAGCCCCAGTTGACGCCCCGCTTCAGTCAGTCGGGCATCGGCGTTGTCTTCCCGCAGTTGCAGGCGAAACTCGGCCCGGCTGGTGAACATGCGATACGGCTCCGTCACCCCCTTGGTGATCAGGTCATCCACCAGCACCCCCAGATAGGCTTGATCCCGGCCGGGCAACCAAGTGTCCCCCGCAAAACTGGCAGCACCTGCCGCACTGAGAGTCACATTGCCCCCACCCATGGCGCGCACTTGCAATGCAGCATTCAGCCCAGCAAACAAGCCCTGGGCCGCAGCCTCTTCATAACCCGTGGTGCCGTTGATCTGGCCGGCAAAAAACAGGCCGCCAATCTGGCGCGTCTCAAAATTACCTTTCAGTGAACGCGGATCAAAGTAGTCGTACTCGATGGCATAACCGGGCCGCAGGATGTGTACATTCTCCAGTCCAGCCATGCTGCGCACCAGGTCATACTGAATGTCAAAGGGCAGACTGGTGCTGATGCCGTTGGGGTAGTACTCGTGGGTCGTCAGCCCTTCGGGCTCCAGAAAGATCTGGTGACTGTCTTTGTCAGCAAAGCGGTTGATCTTGTCTTCCACACTCGGGCAATAGCGCGGCCCCACGCCTTCGATCTTGCCGGTGAACATGGGACTGCGGTCAAACCCGCTGCGAATGATCTCGTGGGTGCGGGCATTGGTGTGGGTGATCCAGCACGGCATTTGCTGCGGGTGCATATCCAGCCGGCCCATAAAGCTGAACACCGGCATGGTTTGACTCATGCCACCTGGCATGCCGTCACCGGGCTGTTCCTGGCATTTACTGAAGTCAATGGAGCGCCCATCCAGGCGCGGTGGCGTGCCGGTCTTCAGGCGCGCCTGGGGCAGTTTGAGCTCCTTGAGTCGCGCACTCAGCGATACAGCGGGCGGGTCGCCTGCCCTGCCAGCGGCATAGTTGTTCAGGCCCACATGAATCTTGCCGTCCAAAAATGTACCTGCGGTCAGCACCACAGTTTTGGATCGGAACCGGATACCCACCTGCGTCACTGCACCCACCACCCGCTCCCCGGTTCCTGTGCTCTCCACCATCAGGTCGTCCACCGCCTGCTGAAACAGCCACAGGTTCGGCTGGTTTTCCAGCAAGCGGCGAATGGCGGCCTTGTACAGAACACGGTCTGCCTGCGCGCGTGTGGCCCGTACTGCAGGGCCTTTGCTGGAGTTGAGCGTGCGGAACTGGATGCCGGCTTCGTCCGTGGCCAGCGCCATGGCGCCACCCAAGGCATCGACTTCCTTCACCAGATGGCCTTTGCCAATCCCGCCGATCGACGGGTTGCAACTCATCTGCCCCAGCGTCTCGATGTTGTGGGTCAGCAGCAACGTCTTGCAGCCCATGCGGGCCGCGGCCAGGGCGGCCTCGGTGCCGGCATGGCCACCGCCGACGACGATGACATCAAATTCTTGTGGGTAGAGCATGCCCCGATTTTAGGGGTTGCCCTGTTTTCTGGCGGATCATCAAGCCAATGCCGCGCACGCTTCAAGGTCTGCCAGAGACAAGATATCAATGCGGCCATAGCCCAGACTCAACACGCCCGCACGCGCCATGATCTTCAATTCCTTGGACAAGGTCTGCCGGGTGATGCCCAGCATCATGGCCAGGGCTTCCTGCGAAACGGCCACATTGGTACGGGCATCCAGAGCCATGGTGGCATCTCCGTGGGTCAGGGCCAGAAGTCGCCGCGCAATACGCGTGCTGGTGGTTCGCAACATGGAGTCTTCCACCAAGCCATACAGCGCACGGATGCGTACCGACATCAGAACCGCCATGGCAAAGGCAAACGCATTGCGCCGCATCAAACGCGCAAAGGCTGCGGGTGCAATCACCAGCACTTCGGTTTCTTCCACCGCCGTCACATCGTGGGGACGGGGTTCGCCATCAAAGTGGGACGTTTCTCCAAACCAGATTCCCGCCTCCAGCACCGACAGGATCCCCTCCCGGCCATCTTCACCCAAAGTGGAAACTTTCAGCGCGCCCGACAGTACGGCGAAAAAACCGCCCCCCGCGTCCCCCTTTCTGAACAGCATCTCTCCCGGGTGCAGCAGCAACGCATCGGCAGCGGCCAGCATCGCCTTGCGCTCAGCCACTGGAACGGAGTTGAACCACGGATTGACCGACAAAGCCTGCATCCAGTCGCTTTTTGAGTTCGCCACCCATTTCCCCATAGTGATTACCCTTGAATGTTAATTTTTTGACAGTTGCACGTCAATCTTCGGGGTAAGGTCCGGGGCTGAGTTTTTAATAAGGTTCTTTCATGTCTGCCATTCCGCTACACTCCGTCACACCGGGCGACTCCGTTCGTTCCCTGCTGGAAGAAACCCTGGCCCTCCAGCGCGCTGCCTACTTTGCGCACCCCTATCCAAGCTTTGCCGAGCGCAAGCAAGACTTGCTCAATCTCAAAGCGTTTGTTCAGGAAAACCGGGACGCCATCGTGGACGCCATCAGCGCCGACTATGGCAACCGCTCCAAACACGAAACCCTGTTCGCAGAGATCTTCGGCGTCATCGACGGGGTGGACCACACCATCAAGTCGCTGCGCAAATGGATGAAGCCCCAGCGCCGAGGCGTGGACTGGAAAAACTTCTTTGGCGCAACCAACCGTGTCATTCCGCAGCCGCTGGGCATTGTGGGCGCCATCGTCCCCTGGAACTTTCCGATCAACCTGAGCTTCAACGGCCTGATCGCCACCTTTGCCGCTGGTAATCGGTCCATGGTCAAGATGTCGGAGAACTCACGCCATTTGGCCAAGCTACTGATCGAGCTTTCGCCCAAATACTTTCCCAAAGAAAAGCTGGCCTTCTTTGATGAAACCGGTGGAGTTGGCATCGAATTCTCTCAACTCAAGTTTGACCACCTGCTGTTCACCGGTTCGGGCCAGACCGGCCGCGCGGTGATGGCTGCTGCGGCCACCAACCTGTGCCCGGTCACACTGGAACTGGGCGGCAAGTCCCCCGCCATCATCTGCGACGACTTTCCGCTGCGCAAAGCGGCTGAACGCCTGCTGTTTGTGAAGTGCTTCAACGCGGGACAGATTTGCACCACGGTGGACTATGTCTACGTTCCCAAAGCCAAGGTGCAGGAATTTGTCGAACTGTCCAAAGAAATTGTGGTGGGTCGCTACCCCACACTGACCACACCCGATTTCACGTCCATGATCGACCGGCGCTCCTTCGACCGCGTGGTTGCCGCCATGGAAGAAGCCCGCGCGCGCGGCGCCACTCTGGTGCAACTCATTCCCGGCAAGCCGTGGGACGAAGAGACGCACAAAATTGCCCCCCACCTGGTGCTCAATGCGCCCGAAGACTGCAGCCTGCGCACCCGCGAGATTTTTGGCCCGGTATTGCCAGTGGTGGAATACAACACAATCGAAGAGCCGATCCAGGCGATCAACAACCGGCCACGCCCATTGGCGTTATACCCCTTCAGCAACGACAAACACCTGATCCACACCCTGCTGCACCGGGTGATGTCGGGCGGCGTGAGTGTGAATGATGGTCTGTTCCATGTGGGCCAGCACGACCTGCCTTTTGGCGGCGTGGGCGATAGCGGTATGGGCCATTACCACGGCTACGAAGGCTTTGTGACCTTCTCCAAAATGCGCCCGGTGTTCTACCAGGCCCCCTTCAGCGCCGTGAAATTCCTGTGGCCACCCTACGGCAAATTTGCCACCAAATACCTCGACTTCCTGACCAAATAAGAACGGCCCTTTATGCAAGAGTTTGACTACCTCATCGTCGGCGGTGGTTCTGCCGGGTGCGCACTGGCTGCGCGCCTGACAGAAGACCCCAACACGACCGTCTGCGTGCTGGAAGCGGGTGGCGCGGACCATTCGGTGTTCGTGCGGGCACCGCTGGGTTTTGCCGTCATGCTGCCCTTTGGCCTGATGAACAGCTGGCACTACTTCACCACGCCACAAAAAGGCCTGGGGGGACGCAAAGGCTTCCAGCCGCGTGGCAAGGTGCTTGGCGGATCCAGCTCGGTCAACGCGCAGGTCTACACCCGCTGCAACCGCAAGGACTACGACGGTTGGGCGGCACAGGGCAACCCCGGCTGGGGCTTTGCCGACCTTCTGCCACTGTTCAAGCGGGCAGAAAACAGCCACTGCTTCACCAACAATGAATTCCATGGCAACAGCGGCCCGCTGCATGTGAGCTATCTGTGCAGCCCCTCGCCCGCCAACGTGGCCTTTCGCGCTGCGTGCGTGGAAAAAGGCATTCCCCTGAACCCCGACTACAACGGTGCCAGCCAATACGGTATTTCGCCCACCCAGGCCACGCAGTACAACGGCGAGCGCTGGAACGCCGCACGCGCCTACCTGCACGCCAACGCAGACCGCAAAAATCTCACCGTCTGGACCGGCTGCCACACCCGCAAAGTCGTGCTCGAAGGCACAACTGCCGTGGGCGTGGAAATCCGCCGTGACGGTCAAATCCAACAGGTGCGCGCACGCAAAGAAGTGGTGCTCAGCGCCGGATCCTACGGCTCACCCCAGTTGCTGATGCTCTCGGGCATCGGCCCCAAGACCCACCTGCAACAACATGGCATCCCGGTCGTGCACGACCTGCCCGGTGTGGGCCAGAACCTGCAAGACCACGTCACCTCCAACCTGATCTACCGCACATCACGCTGGCAAGACACGGTAGGCATATCACTGCGTGGCACCTGGGAAATCATCAAATCCATCTTCCAGTGGCGCAATGACCGCAAGGGCTGGGTCACCACCTGTGTGTCCGAATCCAATGGATTCATCAGCACCTGCAGTAACACCGAGCACCCTGACATCCAGCTCGCCTTTTTGCCCAGCATCGTGGACGACCACACCCGAAAGCAGCACCTGGGGCACGGCTACACGCTGCACACCACGCTGATGCGCCCCAAGAGCCGTGGCAGCGTCACGCTGCAAAGCGCCGACCCGTACCAAGCGCCGTTGATTGACCCCGGTTTTTTCACCCACCCCGATGACATGGCGGTGGCCATCAAGGGCGCGCGCATGGGCTTTGAAATACTCGAGGCCAAAGCCATGGCGCCCTACCGTGGCAAACGCCTGCACCCGTTTGACATCAACGACGACAAAGCCATGGAGGCTTTCCTACGCGCCACCTGCGACACCGAATACCACCCGGTGGGCACCTGCCGCATGGGCCCAGACTCCGACTCCATGGCCGTAGTCGATGGCCACTTGCGCGTGCGGGGCATTGCGCGCCTGCGCGTGGTCGATGCGTCCATCATGCCCAACCTGATCACCGGCAACACCAACGCACCAACCATGGTGATTGGCGAGAAAGCCGCTGACCTGATGCGCGCCGGTAATTAGGTATCAAAAAATTGCAACGCTGTCTTCAACCCTGTTGGTTGCAGGGCTTGGGACGGCGCTCTAGCATCGGGTACTTCTGCCACCCCGTCTCAGGAACACCATGAAACTCTATTACTCGCCCGGCGCCTGCTCCCTGTCTCCCCACATAGCCATGTACGAGGCGGGCCTGGCATTTGAAGCCATTGCAGCCCCCACCAAGACCCACCAGTTGCCCGACGGCTCCGACTATTACCAGGTCAACCCGCTCGGTTATGTGCCTTACCTGACACTGGACGATGGGCGCAGCTTGCATGAAGGCCCCGCCATCGTGCAATACATCGCTGACCAGGCTCCTGAAAAGAAGCTGGCGCCCGCCAACGGAACATATGAGCGCTACAAGCTGCAGGAATGGCTGACCTTCATTGGCACCGAACTGCACAAGACCTTTTCGCCATTGTTTGCGCCCGGCACACCTGCCGAAACCAAGGCAGCGTCGCTGGAACGCCTGCAGTCTCGCCTGAAATGGGTGGATGGTGAACTGGCTGGGAAGCAGTACCTGATGGGCGACCAGTTCACCGTGGCCGATGGCTATCTGTTTGTCGTCACCAACTGGGGCCAATACGTGGGCCTGGACGTGGCTCCGTTCACCAACATCTTGGCTTACCGCGCCCGCGTGGGTGCACGCCCGGCAGTCATTGCTGCCATGAAGGCTGAGGGTTTACTGAAGTAAACCTTGCTGCACTCCTACTTTGATAGCTTGTTATGCAGTATTAACGAGGGCTGCAGCCTGATTCGACATCAAACCCCTAGTGGGGCAGTCGGCAGCGCGTCAAACCAGGTCTGCAGCTTCTCCCCATGAAGCGGCTTGCTGGCCAGGTAGCCCTGCATCACGTCGCAACCCAGCCGGGTGATCGCTTCCCGCTCGGCTTCGGTTTCCACACCCTCTGCCGTCACCATCAAATCCAGTCCGTGGCCCATTTCGGTCATTGCTCGCACCAGCTTTTGCGTACCGGGTGATTGGTCGAGTTTGTCGATGAAACTGCGGTCGATTTTGAGTTCGCTCACTGGCAGCTTTTGCAGGTACGCAAGCGACGAGTAGCCAGTACCAAAGTCGTCTATCGACAGCGGTGTGCCGATCGCCCGCAGCGCGTGCAGTAGCTCCACGCTGTGCTGTGGGTCCTCCATCAGACCGCTCTCGGTAATTTCAATGCGCAGGCGCTTGGCCGGCACGCCGCTGGCTTCAATAAGTCGGGCCACGCGCTCAACAAAGCCCTTGTGCTGAAGGTCACGGGTGCTGACGTTGACCGCAATGCTGAGCTCGGGATGCGTGGGTGCCCAGGTGGCCAGCGTGCTCAGCGCCTGTTCCAGCATCCATTGCGTCACCATGGTGATGTAGCCAGCCTGCTCGGCAAACGGCACAAACTCTGCCGGCGACACAAAACCGCGTGTGGGGTGCTGCCAGCGCACCAGTGCCTCGGCTCCGACTGCTCGACCCGTAGTCAGAGAAAACTTGGGTTGCAGCCACATTTGCAACTGCGAGGTGGCCACGGCCTGGCGCAAATCCGACAACAGACTCAAATGACTAAGGCGTGCCGCCTCCTGGGCTTCGCTATGCCAAGCAAAACCCATGGCGGCGCGCTTGGCGCTGTGCAGCGCCACTTCGGCATTGCGCAGCAAGGTGTCTACCGATAGCGGTATGCCACTTTCACAAAGGTGACCTGAATCGGCCAGGCCATAGGTCAGGCTCAAATCCACGCTGTGACCACTGCAGTGCACCGGCTCTGCCATGGCCTGCTCGATGCGCTCGCGCAAAGCCTCCACAGCGACCCGGCTGGGCGCGCAGAACACCGCGGCAAAAGTGCCGCCCGACAGGCGCGCCACCACGGGATGCGGGCCAATCAGGCCATCGGCTGCGGCATCCTGCAAAGCCCGGTTGGCACGTTGTGCGGTTTGCTGGATCAGGGTGTCGCCGGTGCCGTAACCCAGGGTTTCATTGATGGCTTTGAGTCGCGCCAGGTCCATCAGGGCCAGGGTGTTGGCGGGCTGGTCGGTATCCAGCACCGGCTTCAGCAAAGCGGTTCGGTTGGGTAAACCGGTGAGCGGGTCGTGGAAGGCCAAGTGCACGATGTCGCGCTCGCGCTGGGCCACGGCGTCGGTCATGGTGTTCAGCGCCTGGCCCACCCGGTCCACCTCCTGTGTGCGGGTCGTGGGCACGCGACTGGTGTAGTCGCCCTGCGCTATGCGCTGCGCAGCCACCTCCAGTAGGGCCAGCGGCCCCACCACACTGCGTGTGGTGCGCACACCCAGCCAGATCGCCAGCGCCACCGCCAAAACTGACAGACTGGCCACCAGCAGGGCCACCCGGTCGAACAGTTGCTGTGCTTCTTCGAGCTGTGTTTCGATGCGCTGTCGTTCGCGCTGCAACAGCGCGTTGGACTCCAGTAGCATGGTCTTCAAAGCCGGGTTGACGCGCTCATTGAGCAGCTGCCAGGCCATCTTGGAGTTGTCAGCCTCAATTTCATCGGCGGTCGCAATAAAGGCCTCGGCATAGGCAGCGCGGCACTCCACCAACCTGCGCAGATTTTCTTCCTGGTCGGCATCGCGCAGGTCATTGGCCAGCGATTCCACGATGCCGTCAATACGCCGATTGCGCTCATCCACATCCGCGTATTCGAGCACCCGACTTTCGCGCGGTGCATTGATCAGCCGGATCAACGCATGGCCTACGCCCTCGGTCTGCAACGACAAGGCCTGCACCCGAAGCAAGCGCTGCATGTCGCCAGTGGCAAAGCGTTGTGTCACGCCGGTGATGGTGTGGATCTGGAAGATGGCCTGGGCCAGCGCTACCAGCATCAACACCACCGATATGCCAAAACCCAATGCCAGGCGCAAGCCAATGCGCTGTGGCCACCGACCGAAGCGGATGGGTATCTTCACGGGACCTCCGGCTCCCTACGGACCGACAACAGCAAGCCACTCTGCACGGCCATGGGCAGCCACTGGCTGAAGTCCACGGCGTGGGCTGCATCGAGCGCCTCGGCCAACGA
>DAOQRI010000069.1:0-9500 GCA_035355475.1 Rhodoferax sp.
ACAAGGCCGAGGCCAGCGATGTGCGCTTCCTGATGATCGACCCCAAGATGCTGGAAATGTCGTTCTACGAAGGAATTCCCCACCTGATCGCTCCGGTGGTCACCGACATGAAACAGGCGGCCTATGGTCTGAACTGGTGTGTAGGCGAGATGGAGCGGCGCTACAAGTTGCTGAGCAAACTGGGTGTGCGCAACCTGGCCGGTTACAACACCAAAATCGCCGAAGCCAAAGCGCGCGGTGAATTCATCTACAACCCGTTCAGCCTGACGCCCGAGTCCCCTGAGCCACTCGACCGACTGCCGCACATCGTGGTGGTGATCGACGAGTTGGCCGATCTGATGATGGTGATCGGCAAGAAGATCGAAGAGCTGATTGCCCGCCTGGCGCAAAAGGCCCGTGCGGCCGGTATCCATCTGATTCTGGCTACCCAGCGTCCCAGCGTGGATGTAATCACCGGCCTGATCAAGGCCAATATTCCGACGCGTATAGCCTTCTCGGTAGGCTCCAAAATCGACAGCCGCACCATTCTGGACCAGATGGGCGCCGAAGCCTTGCTGGGCATGGGCGACATGCTGTACATGGCCAGTGGCTCGGGTCTGCCGATCCGTGTGCACGGTGCATTTGTCAGTGACGACGAGGTACACCGTGTGGTGAATTACCTCAAGACCCAGGGCGAGCCCAATTACATAGAAGGTGTTTTAGAGGGCGGCTCGGTAGACGGCGAAGGCGAGTCAGGCGTTGATGGCAATGGGGGCGGTGAAAAAGACCCCATGTACGACCAGGCAGTCGAGGTGGTACTGAAAAACCGCAAGGCCAGCATTTCGCTGGTGCAGCGCCACCTGAAGATTGGCTACAACCGGGCCGCACGGCTGGTCGAAGACATGGAAAAAGCCGGGCTGGTCAGCGCCATGAGCACCAATGGCCAGCGCGACATTCTGGTGCCAGCGAGGAACGAATGAAACGATTTGCTATGAGTCTGATAGCTACATGTGTAGTATCTGCGAGGGCTGGAGGCCTGGAAAGCCTTGAGGATTTTGTGAAGACGGTGAAGACTGCGCGCACTGACTTCATCCAGGTGGTCACACAGCCCGCCCGGGAAGGGCAGGCTGCGCGGTCCAAAACTTCGACCGGAACCTTCGAGTTTGCAAGACCCGGGCATTTCCGGTTCGTCTACAAGAAACCGTTTGAGCAAAGCATCGTGGCCGATGGCCAGACGCTGTGGCTCTACGACGTCGATTTGAACCAGGTTACTGCACGCAAGCAAGCCCAGGTACTGGCAACCACTCCGGCGGCGTTGATCGCATCTGCTGCAGACGTGAAGGCCTTGCAAGCGGACTTTGTCCTGACCGCCGACCCTGATCGGGAAGGGCTGGAATGGGTGTTGGCCACGCCCAAGGCAAAAGACAGCGCGATGCAGGCGATCCGCGTGGGTTTTCGTTCGGGTGAATTGGCCTCACTGGAAATGGTAGATAGCTTTGGCCAGCGTTCCAGTTTGCGCTTTAGCGGGTTCAAGGCCAACACGGCGCTGGATGCCAGCGTATTTCAGTTCAAACCGCCACCGGGCGCGGATGTCATTCGCCAGTAGGCGCGTCATTTCCCGAAGTAGGCATGTTCCAGGACCCCGTCAGCTGGAGCCGTCGATTGCGGCGCCACTTTGGGAAGTACCACAGTGATGTGGGTGCCTGCACCCAAGCTGGACGCGACTTCGATGCGCCCGCCCATGATTTCGCGCACGATGTTGTAGACGATATTCATCCCCAGTCCTGAGCCGCCTTGGCCCAGCTTGGTGGTGAAAAACGGGTCGAACACGCGGTTGCGGGTGTCTTCGGTCATCCCCTGGCCGTCATCGGTGAAGTGCAGTGCAACCTGGTCGGCATCAATGGCGTGTGCCCACATCTTCATGGTCCCGGTGGTGCGGCCCTCGAACCCGTGCTGCAGCGCGTTGCTCACAAAATTGGTGATCAATTGCCCCAAGGCTCCCGGATAGCTGTCCAGGGTGATGCCCTCGGGCACGTCCATCGTCAGCTCGAACGGCGTGTTCTTGTGCATGGGCTCCAGTGTCATACAGATCTCGCGCAGCGTGGTCTGCAGGTCAAATCCTCGGCGCTGGTCGCTGGACTGGTCTACGGCCACGCGCTTGAAGCTGCCAATCAGTTCACTGGCCCGCGCCAGGGCGCGCATCAGGATGTCGGTGCCGTGGGTGGCGCTGTCGATGAACTCCTGCAGCGTCGAGCGGCGCATTTCACCTTTTGAGTAGGCGAGAGAAAGCGCATGCACCTGGTACTGCAGGGTGCTTCCCACCGTGACAGAGTTGCCAATGGGGGTATTGAGTTCGTGGGCCACGCCCGCCACCAGCGAACCTAGCGCTGCAAGCTTTTCCGAGCGCAGGAGTTCGGTCTGCATGCTGCTGACCGAGGCCAGCGCTACGCTGAGGTCGCGGTTGGCTTCCTCCAGCTTTTCGGTGCGGGCCTGTACGCGCAGCTCCAACTGCTGGTTCATGTCACGAATTTCCTGCTCGATGGCTCGTTGGTGTGTGATGTCGATGAAGGTAAAGAGTATGAGTTTTTCCCCGGTGGACACGATCACCCTGCCAGACAGCAGACATGTGATGACCGTGCCGTCCCGCCTTCTGAGACCGGATTCCAGCCGGTCTACCGATCCCACAGTCAGGAAGGACTGGATCACGACCGACAGGTGCTTGGGATCAGCCCACAGCCCCAACTCCATGGCGGTACGGCCGATCACATCGCCCAGCGGGAATCCGGACTGTTGAAGCCAGGCGTCATTGACCTCCAGGAACTGACCGCCGTTGAAGCGCACCAGTGCGTGCGGCACTGGCGACTGGCGAAACATGCCGAAAAACTTGGCTTCACTCTCGCGCAGGGAGTACTGGGTGCCCTGCAGCCGCCGGATATAGAAGATCACCGCGTAGGTGAGCAATCCCATTAGCGCGATGGTCAAGCCCGCCAGCACAATGCGCTCTTTGGTGCGCCCTTGCCAGCGTGTCAGAACACTCTCGTAATCACGTGCGTACAGGGTGGTGACTGGAAACCCAGCCAATTTGCGGTAAGTGTAGAGTTTGAGGCCTGCATCGTCATTGAGAAAACTCTCGTCGTCGAACGAGCCCTCCATCGGGCTCGCGCGCAGCCAGTCGAGTTGGGGCTCACCGGATACGTCGCGGTCCACGTAGCGCGCCTCAAAAGGCGAGCGCGCGATGATGAAACCCTGGTCGGACAGTAGCGTGACGCTGGCATTGTTTTCCCGGGCCACGCGGGAATACAGTGTGCCCAGGTAGGACAGCCGTATGTCCACGCTGATCACGCCGATGGACTGATCAGCGGAATTGAACAATGTTCTGGCGACCGGGATCACCCATTGATTGTCATAGGCGCTGGCATAGGGATGGCCGACCAGCGCCTCGTGATCCAGCGGCGTGCTCAGCAGTTGTTGGATGTGGCGGCGCTCGAACACTTCTGACTGGTGCGTCGTGTAGTCTGCCGAGCTGATCCAGCTGGTGCCCTGCGGAGTCACGTACTGCAGGGCCTTGAGGTGGCGGGTGTGTCCCAGATCGTAGGCTGCGACCACTTTGCGGATTTGCTCGGGTTCGTCAGACGCGGCATTGGCGCGCACGCTGCGCGCGACACGGTCCAGCGTGTGCACGGCGTCCTGCAGGGTTTGGCTGGCGTGCTCTTCCAGCAGCCGCACGGCAACCAGGCTGTTGGCCGTCTCAAATGCCAGTGTTTGCTGCTTGTCCTGTGCCACGGCCCACCAGGCCTGTGCGGCGATGGCGATGGCGGCCACCACCGCAAACAGCAACAGGGTCATGCGGGCACGCAATAGCGCGCGGACCGAAAAGTCCTTCAAGGTCATTGCACGCGACCTTCCTTCCACGCCTGCAGCAGTTGCTCGTAGCCGATGGTTTCGCCTCGGGGCTTCTCATTGGCCAGTTTGCTCCATGGCGCCCCCTTGCTCGACAGGTAGGCCGAGCCGGTTCGCCGGGGATTCAGCCTGGGTGTGCAAAAGCGCATGCCGGACACCTGAAGATCGGCCAGAACATCATCCATGGCCAGTGCCAGTGAATCCATCGCCGCCTGCGGGGTTCTTTCGCCACTGATGGCGGTGGCTACATGGGTCCACCACAGGCGCGCTATGCGGGGGTAGTCGGGCACGTTGGTGCCCGTCGGCGTCCAGGCAATTCGGGCCGGGCTGCGGTAAAACTCGATCAAGCCTCCATAGCGGGCTGCGTTGCGGGTGAAATAGTCATGCTTGATATCGGATTCGCGGATGAAGGTCAGACCCACGATGGACTTGCGCAGCGAGACGGTCTTCGAGGTTACAAATTGCGCGTACAGCCAAGCCGCCGACATGCGGGGCAGGGGAGTAGTCTTCAAAAAGGTCCAGGCCCCCACGTCCTGGTAACCGTTTTGCATGCCGGTTTTCCAGTACGGCCCATGCGGTGAAGGGGCCATCCGCCACTTGGGACTACCGTCCTTGTTGACCGCTGCGGTCCCCGGTTGGGTGAGTGGCGCAGTGAAAGCGGTGTACCAAAAAATCTGCTGCGCGATCTGACCCTGCGCGGGAACAGGGCCAGCGTCCGAGAAAGTCATGTTGGCGGCGTCAGGGGGCGCAAATTTCTTGAGCCAGTTCACATACTGGGTCAATGCAAATACGGCCGCTGGCGAGTTGGTGGCACCGCCTCGGTCAACCGATGCGCCCAGTGGCGTACATTGGTCCGTGGCAACCCGAATGCCCCATTCGTCCACCGGCAAGCCATTGGGTATGCCCTTGTCAGCCGCGCCTGCCATGGACAACCAGGCATCAGTGAAACGCCAGCCCAGAGAGGGGTCGCGTTTACCATAGTCCATATGGCCGTAGACCTTTTTGCCATCCAGTTCCTTGACGTCGTTGGTGAAGAAACTAGCGATGTCTTCGTAGGCAGACCAGTTGGTTGGCACACCCAGCTCATAGCCATATTTGTTCCGGAACTGGTCGCGCAGGTCCTTGCGGGCAAACCAGTCGGCCCGGAACCAGTACAGGTTGGCAAACTGCTGGTCGGGCAACTGGTACATCTTGCCGTCAGGCGCGGTGGTGAAGGAGGTTCCGATGAAGTCCGACAGGTCCAGGCGTGGGTTGGTCACCTCCTTGCCAGCGCCGTTCATGAAGTCCGACAGAGGTACCACCGAGCCATAGCGGTAGTGGGTGCCAATCAGGTCGGAGTCGGAGATCCAGCCATCGTATTCGGATGTGCCGGTTTTGATGGCTGCATACAGCTTGTCCACCAGGTCGCCCTCCGGCATGATGTCGTGCTGCACGGCAATGCCTGTGATGTCCTGGAATGCCTTTGCCAGCGTGCGCGATTCGTAGTCGTGGGTGTCAATTTTCTCGGAGACAACCCGAATGGTCGTTATCCCCTGGGCCTTGAGCCGCTCGGCTGCCTGCATGAACCACTGAAGTTCGGAGAGCTGCTGGTCGCGGGTAATTGTGGAGGGTTTGAATTCCTGATCAATCCAGCGCACCGCCGCTGCCGGATCGGCCATACATGGGGCTGTTGCCAGCAGCGCCAAGTAACAAAGCCAACCAGACACGCGCATGCACGGTACCTTTTCGCAGTTATGCGCTTGCGCCACTTCAGTGCGCTCGCTGCATCAACTATACGCGCGAAAGCAAGCTAAATTGGTGCATTTGCATACACTGAGTGAGCGCTTCACCGGCGCAAAGTTACCAAGCCACTGGACAGGCTGGTTCCGGCAACAATCACCAGGCCGCACACCACCATCCAGGGCGTTAACACTTCGCCCAGCAGCAGCGCGCCATAGAGCACCGCGAACACCGGTATGGCGAACGTGACCGAGAGTGCACGCGAGGGCCCCGCCCGTTCGATCAGCCGGAAGTACAAAACGTAGGCCACACCAGTACACAACACGCCCAAAGCTCCAACTGCCAACCATGCCTGCATCGACACCACGTGGTCTGGCCAGAACCACCACGTCAGTGGCGCCAATGCCACTGTCGCGCCCACCTGGCTGCCAGCCGCCGACACCAGCGAGGGCAGGCCCGACATATAGCGTTTGGTAAAGCTGGCCGAAAGCCCGTAGCACAGGGTCGCCAACAGACAGGCCAACACAGCCCAACCGGTGGAATTGCCGGCTGCGTCGGGCTTGAAGCTGGCCTTGTCCCAGGCCAGCAGCGCCACACCGGCAAAGCCGATTGCCAGTCCCAGAGCGCGCGAGCCGTTGGGTCGGTCATGGAGCCAGAGCCATGCAATGACAGCACCAAACAGCGGTACCGTGGCGTTGAGGATGGAGGACAAACCGGTAGAGATGGACAGCAGCGCATAGCTGAAGCACGCAAACGGAATGGCCGAGTTGAAGGTACCCACGATGAGCGCCAGCTTCCAGTTTTTCAGCAGCACAGCACCATGACCGCGTGCCAGCAACAGCGGCATCAGGAATGCAGCGGCGATACAGACCCGCACGCCCGCCGTTGCAAACGCACCCAGTTCCAGCGCGGCCATGCGCATGAACATGAATGACGCGCCCCAGATGGCCGCCAGCAGAATGAAATCAAGCACCCAGGGTTTGGGTTGCAGTTGGGTAGGCGGATTTGCAGGCGCAGTCAAATGGAACTTTCGAGTTGTAAGAGGGCAATTTTGCGGTCAATGCCACCGGCGTATCCGGTCATCGCTCCATGGGCACCCACGACCCGATGGCAGGGCACGATGATGGATATAGGGTTGCGCCCAATGGCAGCTCCCACAGCACGTGCAGCGCTGGGTTTGTCAATGCGCTGGCTGATGGTGCCATAGCTGGAGGTCGTGCCTGGTGCAATGTCCAGCAGGCTTTTCCAGACGGCTTGCTGGAAAGCAGTGCCGCCGCCCAGGTCCAGCACCAGGTCAAAGAGGGTTCGCTCTGACGCAAAGTATTGCTGCAGTTGTTCGTTGGCCTGTTGCAGCATCGGATGGTCCTGCGACGGTCGCCACGCAGTGGTATCGGGCGCGTGTCGCTGGCCGTCAAACCCGGCCCACACCAGGCCGGTGTCGTGGGCGGCCAGTGTCATGGTGCCCAAGGGGGTATCCAGGGTGCAGCGGACCCATGCAAGCATTTTTTTCATATCAAATAGGGCTCTAGCCCTCGTTAAATATACGTAACACGCTATCAAAGTTATAGTGTTTTCCAAGCCCGAACCACTGCATAGCTTCGCCACGGTTTCCAGCGTTGGGAGGCAGCCTCGGTGGCGAGCGCCGCCTGGCGCGGGTTGCTGGTGGTGGGCACGCCCAGGGCTTTGTGCAGCGCCACGTCACCTGCCATCCAAGCATCCGGCCAGCGCAGCGCGCGCATGGCGATGTAGTTCGCGGTCCACGGGCCAATGCCGGGCAATGCCTGGAGTGCGGAGACGGTTTGCGCAGTGTCCACACCGGGCTGCAGAATCAAACCATCGTGGGCTACGGCCTGTGCCAGCGCGTGTATGGCACGCTGGCGTTGGCGCACGATGCCCATCTGCCCGAGTTCTTCGCTGCCGGCCATGCACAGGGCATGCGGCGTTGGAAAAAGGCGCGTTAGTCGGTTGGTGGGTTGGGGCAGGTCAGTTCCGAAGCGTGCCACCAGCCGCGCGCCCAGGGTGCGTGCCGCCTGCACGGTGATCTGCTGGCCCAAAATGGCACGCACACCCAGCTCAAAGCCGTCCAGACAGCCCGGCACGCGAAGACCTTCGGAGCCGGGAAAATCCGCCAGCAAAACCGCGTTGATGGCGTCGGGTTGTGCATCAAGGTCTAGCCATGCGCGCATGCGAACCAGAACCTGCGGCAGGACCGCCCCCAGACTGGGGCTGATCTGGAAGACGAGGTTGCAGCTGGCGGGCACAAATTGCACCTGCACCCAGCCACTATGGGTTTGCCCGGCAGTGGTAAGTGACACGGTGCGGGCCATTGTCTGGCGCTCGGTGTCCACCCATTCAACACCGTCCAGCAGGCGTTTGGCGAAAAAGCCCAGCAAGGCGGCCACATCGTAAGGCGGGCGGTACGAGGCCTTGAGCACGATGGACCCTTTTCCCTCTGCGTTGCTGGCCCGGACGTCTACCGCTTTTCGCAGCTGGCGCGGTTGCAGGCGGTAGTGCTCCAGAAAGCAGGCGTTGAAGCGGCGCACACTGGCAAAGCCGCTGAGCGCAGACACCTGTGCGACCGCCAGTTGGGTGTCGGTTAGCAGCCGCTTTGCCATCAGTAGGCGCCGGGTCTGCAGGTATTGCAGGGGCGAGATGCCCCAGTGCGCCTCGAAAATGCGGCGTACATGGCGCTCGCTCACGCCCAGGCGCCGGGCCAGGTCGGCGATGGAAGGGCCGCCGTCACTCCAAAGTGTGGGTTCATCGAGTAACTGGGCCGCCTGGCGGGCCAGGATGGCGGACGCGTCTTGGGTAGACCATGGATGCAGTGTGTCGCCTGCAGCCACCGCCGCGGGAGCCAGCTCGGGGCGGCAACGCAGACAAGGGCGAAAGCCGGCCGATTCGGCCTGTGCCGCCAGCGCATAGAACTGGCAGTTTTCGCGCTTGGGAGTGCGCACCCGGCAGACTGGGCGGCAGTAAATTCCGGTGGATGTTACGCCCGTGAAAAACCTCCCGTCAAACCGCGCATCGCGGGCTTTGAGTGCCAGGTAGCAGGCGTCGTCTGCGGTCGGTGCAGAGGTTTTGGGGTCGGTCGATGGCATGGTGCGAATCATACGCAGCAGGGAGGGTTGAAATAGCCGTTTTCGGACATGTGGGTGTATGCCGCTGCAGACGTGCAGGCAATCCGCCGCACGCGCGCACCTACAATCCCTCTCAGGCAAGGCGACAAGATTTGCGTCCTTGCCACCGACCATTCGCACAGGGAAAACACCATGAACCTCTCCTCCAGCATCTTCAAGGCCTACGACATTCGCGGCATCGTGCCGAGCACCATCAATGAAGACGTCGCGCGAGGCTTGGGGCGAGCCTTTGGCACCATGGCCATGGCCGAGGGACAGACCACGGTTGCCGTGGGGCGGGATGGCCGTTTGAGCGGCCCGGCGCTGGCATCCGCACTGATGGCTGGCTTGCAGGATGCAGGCGTTACCGTCATCGATGTGGGCATGGTGACTACACCTATGCTGTACTTCGCTGCCAACACGCTGTGCAACAGCGGCATCCAGGTGACAGGCAGCCACAATCCCAAGGATTACAACGGTTTCAAGATGGTGCTGGGAGGTCGTGCAATTTACGGTGACGAAATCCAGAACCTGCGCACCCTGATGACTTCTGAGACCTGGAAGTTGCAGGGCGGCGGCCAGTGCCAGAAAGCGGATGTACTAGAGGCCTACCGAGCGCGCATCGTCAGCGGTATCCAGTTGGCGCGCCCCATCAAAATTGTGGTGGACTGCGGCAACGGCATTGCGGGTGCGTCGGCACCGGCCATCCTGCGCGCCATCGGCTGTGAAGTGACCGAACTGTTCAGCGAGGTGGATGGCAACTTCCCCAACCACCACCCGGACCCC